>JASHSE010000592.1 GCA_030036975.1 Xanthobacteraceae bacterium
CGCCGACGGCGAGCAGATTTTCGTCGGGCTGACCAGCAACCGGCAATGGCGCCGCTTCTGCGAGCATTTCGGCCGCGACGATCTCCTGCAAAACCCGGCCTATGCGAGCAACGAGGACCGCGTGCGCGAACGCCCGACGCTGCTGCCGGTCGTCGCCGCTATCGTGGCAAAACATCGCCGCGACGAGCTTGCCGAACTGTTCGACCGCATCGATATTCCGTTCGCGCCGGTCGCGAGGCCCGGCGATCTGTTCGACGATCCGCAGCTCAATGCCGGCGGCCGCATGCTTGAAGTTGCGTTTCCCGGCGGCGTCGTGACGAAATTGCCACCACTGCCGGTCGAGTTGGCAGGACGGACGCTCGGATTGCGCCGGCAGCCGCCTGCGATCGGCGGGCACACGGCCGAGATTCTCAGTGAGCTTGGCGTTGCCAAGTCCGAAATCGAAGCGCTTTGCCGGCGCGGCATCGTCGAGGCCGCGGCGCACAAGAAAACGAGCATCACATGAGCGATCTGCCGAAACGCGTCGAGATCAGCGAAGAAGGCCCGCGCGAGGGCTTTCAGTTCGAGAAAGGTCCGATCGCGACCGAGCGGAAAATCGCGCTGATCGATGCGCTGTCCGGGAGCGGGCTCAAGCAGATTCAGATCGTCTCCTTCGTCAATCCCAAGAATGTGCCCGGCATGGCCGACGCCGATCATGTGGTGGAAGGCATCACGCCGCAGCCGGGCGTCGCCTACACCGCGCTGTGGCTGAACGAGAAGGGATTTGAGCGCGCGCTCACCCACGGCAACCGTTTGGCGCTTGCCGGCACGATCCAGCTCTGCGCTTCCGAAAAATTCCTCAAGCGCAATCAGAACCGCACCGCCGCAGAGCAGCTCGCCGGCCAGCATGCGATCGTCGAAAAGTACAAAGCGAACGGCGTCGCGGTCGAGCGCGGCAGCATCATGGCGGCGTTCGGCTGCAATTTCGAGGGCGACATTCCGGTCGAGCGCGTGGTGATCTTGGTCGGGCAAATTCTCGACGTGGCGCGCGAGCACGGCGTCAGCCTCAAATACGTGACGCTGGCCGACACGATGGCGTGGGCGACGCCGCTCTCGATCAAACGCGTGGTCGGCGCCCTGCGCGAGCGCTGGACCGACCTCGACATCGCGCTGCACCTGCACGATACGCGCGGCATGGCCGTCGCCAACGCTTATGCGGGGCTGGAAATGGGCGTGACGCGCTTCGATTCATCGGTCGCCGGGCTCGGCGGCTGCCCGTTCGCCGGCCACACCGGCGCCGCCGGCAACGTGTGCAGCGAGGATCTGGTCTTCCTCTGCCACGAAATGGGCATCGAAACCGGCATCGATCTCGACGCGCTGATCGAATGCGCCCGGCTCGCCGAGGACGTGGTCGGCCATCCGCTGCCCGGCTCGGTGATGAAGGGCGGCACGCTGGCGAAGTATCGCGCGTGACCTAGACCAAATCCGCTCATTCCCGCGCAAGCGGGAATCCAGGACTGGGTCCCCGCTTGCGCGGGGACGAGCGGCTTGAGCCATCACGCTTCCAAAATCTTCCAAATGCCGCTGGTCGTGACGACGAGCCGGTCGCCGACGAACATCTTGGCCTGCATGAACACCACTGAGCGCGTGGCGCGCGCCACTTCGGGCTGGGCGACGACGAATTCGCCGAGCTTGACGCCGTCGACGAACTGAATGTTGAGCTCGATCGTGGCGTGGCGCTTGCCGCCGGTCGCCTGGCGCGCCGTCATCGCCATGGCCTGATCGGCCAACGTCATCAGCATGCCGCCGTGCAGATTGCCGGCGCGGTTGAGATGCTTCGGCGCCACGGTGAAGCCGTACCGCGGCTTGCCGTCCTGCTCGCTGCGCCAGACCGGGCCGACCAGATCGCCGAAGGCGGTGTGATTGACGATTTCCTCCCAGCCATGCGCTGCGGGATCGAAATGCGGCGCGGCTTTGGCCGCAGCGGCCGGCTTGTCGTTCACGCGCGCACCTCGGCGGGGCGGTTGCGCCGCGCGGCAAGCCGCCGGCCGATGTCGGGAATGAGCTTTTCGGCATTGGCGCCGGCGGCGAGCGCGCGGCCGTTGCCGCCGAGCGCGCGCACCGCTTCGGTGTAGGCCGCGACTTCGCTCGCCTCGCGCACCGCTTGCGGATAATCGGTGGCGAACACCAGCTGCGAGAACGCCAATTCCTGCAAACCGAACTTCACCCAGTCGGCGCCCCATTCGGCGGCATGATCCGGACCGGCCCAGCCGGCAATGTCGTAGAACAGCCGGCCGGCGAGATAATGGTCGAGCGGCATTTTCGGCTGCCGGCCGTGGCGCGTCAGCGCCGCGGTGCCCCATTTGTCGCGCTGCTGAAGGCCGCGGATGCGACCGAGATAGCGGCCGATGCCGCCGGCGAAATGGGCAAACTGAATGCGCAAGCTCGGCAATTCGTCGAGCAAGCCGCAATTGATCAGGCGCACCGCTGCGGTCATCAGGGAAAACTCCCAGCCGAGCATGCGGCCGAGGTCGTCGGCGTCCATGCGCGCCCAGCGGATCACCCGCGGCAGCGGATGGATGAAGACGTAGCGATCGAGATCGGCGCAAATCTTCCAGAACGGCCGCAGCGCGTCAGAGTCGAGCGGCTGGTCCTGCAGCTCCGACGCGATGACCACGCCGGGAAAGCCGAGCTCGACGGCGCAACGCTTCAGTTCGGCCGCCGCTTCCGCCGGCTTGAGCGCCGGCACGTGGGCCAGCGCGATGAAGCGGCCGGGATAAGCGCGCTCGGCCTCGCGCATGCGGTCGTTGATGGTGCGGCACACCGCAAGGTCCGGCTGGTCGAAGCCGGAGCCGCAGGACAAGACGCCGGCGTCGATGCCGGCCGCGTCCATGACCCGCACATGCGCGGCAAGATCGGCGAGCAGCGGATTGAGCAGATAATGCGGATTGCCGTCGCGATCGAGATCGGCGGTGGCCATGCCGGCATCGCCCTTGAGCAATTCCGGCGGCGTGTAATGTTGCTGAAAATCGATGAGCATCGGATTCCTTTGCGGCATGAGCGCAGCCGCGGACGCGAGTGGCGAATAGCGAGTAGCGAATAGCGAATAGTTGCGCAAACCGGCCATTCGCTATTCGCCATTCGCTCTTTTTACATAATCGCAAATTCGCTGTTGCGGCGGTCGGTCACCAGCATGGCGCCGGGATAATGGGTGATGCAGAAGTCCGGCTTCACCGCCATGATCACCGATTGCGGAGTGACGCCGCAGGCCCAGAACACCGGAATTTCGTCGTCGTTGATCGGCACCGGATCGCCCCAGTCCGGCTTGTTGATATCTTTGATGCCAATCGCCTCCGGCTTGGCGAGATGCACCGGCGCGCCGTGCACGGAGGGAAATCGCGTGGTGATCTGCACCGCGCGAATGGCATCGGCCGCCTTCATCGGCCGCATCGAGACGACGAGCGGTCCGTGAAACGGTCCGGCCGGCGCGGTTTCGATGGTGGTGCGGTACATCGGCACCGTGCAGTTGCAAGTGAAGTGGCGCAGCTCGATGCCGTCCTCGATCAGCGCCTGCTCGAACGAGAACGAGCAGCCGATGGCAAAGACCACGAGATCGCCGCGCCACCAGCGCAGCAGGTCGGTCGGCTCGTCGACGATGGCGCCGTCGCGCCACACCCGGTAGCGCGGCAGGTCGGTGCGGATGTCGAGATCCTCGCCCAGCGCCGGCAGCCGCCAATCGCCCGGCGCCGAGACACCGATCAGCGGACACGGCTTCGGATTGAGCTGACAGAAACGCATAAAATCCTCGGCCAAGTGGTGCGGCAGGATCGCGAGGTTGCCCTGCACGTAACCCGGCGCGAGCCCGTTGGTCGGCCCGGCATGGGCGCCGCCGCGAATGAGCTGCCGTGCCGCAAATCCGGTCTCCGGCAACGCCGGGCGATCGTCGGACTGTGTTCGTCGCATTGTGGCCGTGGCCATGGCGCGCTCCGGTTCGGTTCATATCGCTTAATCGTTATGCCCATTTTATCATCAGGCAAGCGCCGGGACATACGGCTGCCGCGACGATCTTACGCGTAACCAACCGCTGTCATGGCCCGCCGAAGGGCGCGAATCCCGTTGAAACGGCCCGCAAGATCGCGTTTGCTAATGCACCCGCTGCCGAGCCAACAGCCCGCCTAAGGGCCCACAGCCTCGCCCCGGCCGTGCGGGGTAAAGCTTTCGATGCGCATCGAGAATGAATCCAGAGGGAGAGTTGCGATGACTGAGAAGTGGAAAGAAGAAAAATGGGCGGAAGATTTTTGGTATCGCGGCAAGACCACGCGCCGGCGCCTGGTCGGCTGCGGCGCTGGCGCGATCGGCGCGATGATGCTGGTGCCGGCGCCGTGGCGCGCCGCCTTCGGCGCCGCCAAGCCTTATAAGATCGGTTCCGAGCAGCCGCTCTCCGGCGCCGGCGCCGCCGGCGGCAAGACCGCCGTGGTCGGTCTGCAGATGGCCGCCGATCGCATCAATAAAAACGGCGGCATCAACGGCCGCCCGGTCGAGCTCGACATCGTCGACGACGAGAGCTCGCCGGCGGTGGCGCGGCAGAAGAGCGAGAAACTCGTCCAGGAGGACAATATCGACGCCCATGTCGGCGGCTTCCTGTCCAACATCTGTCTCGCTTGCATGCCGGT
>JASHSE010000593.1 GCA_030036975.1 Xanthobacteraceae bacterium
GCACCCGGTCAAACCCAATCGCCAGCGGCCCCATCTCCGCTCATTCCCGCGCAAGCGGGAATCCAGGTTCCGGGTCCCCGCCTTCGCGGCGACGAGCGGCCAAAGATACCGCTTGATCCGTTCTTCGAGGTGCGCACGCCGGCGCGCAATTTCGGCCCGGCGCGGCTGCCGGGCGGAGTCACCGTCACGCCGCTGGCGCGCCGGCTCGCCGCCGAATCGGGCATCGATCTGCGTCAACTGCGCGGTTCCGGCCCGCGCGGCCGCATCGTCGCCCGCGACGTCGAGGAGGCGCCGGCTGCGCAACAACAACGCACGCTGGAGGCACCGAGCGCCGAACGCATCAAGTCACTCTATATCGCCGACTCGTACGAAGAAGTGCCGCTCGATGCCATGCGCCGCACCATCGCGGCGCGTCTAACCGAAGCACAGACCGTTCCGCACTTTCATCTTACTGCCGACCTGGACATCGGCCGGCTCATCGCCTTGCGCGAGGAAGCGAACACCGCCCCCCTCCCCAACCCTCCCCCGCAAGCGGGGGAGGGAAGGGTGGGGGCTCGTCCCCCGCAAGCGGGGGAGGCAATGGTGGGAGCCTTCAAACTCTCGCTCAACGATTTTTTGATCCGTGCCTGGGCGCTGGCTTTGCAGCGCGTGCCGGCCGCCAACGCCGTGTGGGCCGGCGACCGCATTCTGCGCTTCAAGCATTCCGATCTCGGTGTCGCCGTCGCGCTGGACGACGGCCTGGTAGCGCCTGTGCTTCGCCGAGTGGAGAGCAAATCGGTCTCCATCATCTCTGCCGAGATGAAGGATCTGTCGGCGCGCGCATGGGCGAAAAAACTCGTGCCGGCCGCATATCAGGGCGGTTCGTCGGCGATCTCCAATCTCGGCATGTACGGCGTGCGCGAATTCGCCGCCATCATCAATCCGCCGCACGCGACGATTTTGGCGATCGGCGCGGCGCGGCGTCAGGCGGTGGAGAAAGCCGACGGCGGGGTCGGCTTCGCCAGCCTGCTCAGCGTCACGCTGTCATGCGACCATCGCGTGGTCGACGGCGCGCTCGGCGCGCAATTGCTCGCCGCGTTCAAGGATTTGGTCGAGGCGCCGGTGCGCATGCTGGTGTGAACGAGGATCGAGAATGCCGGACCAGAAAAAACAGGTTCTGCTGCTTGGACCGCTCAAGCCGGTGGTCATGAGCGGGCTGGAAAGCGCCTGCATCGTCCATAAGGTGCACGCAGCAAAGGACCGCGACGCGTTCCTCGCCGAGCACGCCGACGTGCGCGCCATCGCCTGCAGCGCTACGACGGAAAAAATCCCGGGCAGCTTCATGGAGCGCTTCCCGAACCTCGAAATCGTCGCCAGCTTCGGCGTCGGCTACGATCACATGGACGCGAAGTGGGCCGGAGCGCACGGCGTCATTCTCACCAACACGCCGGGCGTGCTGAACGAAGAAGTCGCCGATACGGCGCTCGGGCTTTTGCTCTGCACGGTGCGCGAACTGCCGCAAGCCGAACGCTATTTGCGCGCCGGCAAGTGGCGCGAGAGGGACTATCCGCTGACCAGGGCGACCTTGCGCGACCGCACCGTCGGGCTGGTCGGCATGGGCGGCATCGGCCAGGCCATTGCGCGGCGGCTCGACGCGTTCGGCGTGCCGGTGGTCTATCACACGCGACAGAAGCGGGCCCATTTGCCCTATCGCCATTACGCCAATCTCATCGACATGGCGCGCGACGTCGATGTCCTGCTCGCGATCGTGCCGGGCGGCGCGGCGACTGCGAACATGATCGACGCCAAGGTGCTCGACGCGCTCGGCCCCGACGGCATTCTGATCAACATGGCGCGCGGCTCGGTGGTCGACGAGCCGGCGCTGATCAAAGCCTTGCAGGACAAGCGCATCCTCGCGGCCGGCCTCGACGTCTACGCCAAAGAGCCGAACGTGCCGCCGGAACTGATTGCCATGGACAACGTCGTGCTGTGTCCGCATCTCGGCTCAGGGTCGGTCTATACGCGCGCCAGGATGGACCAACTCGTCGTCGACAACATCTTGGCCTGGGCGGCAGGCAAGCCGCCGCTGACGCCGGTTGCGGAGACGCCGTGGCATTCGTGGGGCAGGGCGGCCATGCGATGATTGCGAAGACAGCGCGGCTGCGGCACCGCGGCGCCGCGTTTTTTGCTGGCGCGGAGCATCGGCCTCGGCACGCCTTCGCATAGGCTCCAAACCCGATGGATAAGCGTTATCAGGTCGTCATCGCCGGCGGAGGTCCGGTCGGCGTCGCGCTCGCGGTCGAGCTCGGGTTGCGCGGCGTTGCATGCGTACTGGTCGAGCGGCGCAAGGAGCCGCAACTGATCCCGAAGGGCCAAAATCTCACGCAGCGCTCGATGGAGCATCTTTACGCCTGGGGCGTCGCCGACGCGGTGCGCGCCGCGCGCATGCTGCCGCCCGAGTTTCCGATGAGCGGCATCATCGCCTATCGCGATCTTGCCAACGAATACTGGTACGCGCCGCCGCTGCGCGAGATCGTCAACGCGTATTACTTTCAGCACAACGAGCGGCTGCCGCAATATCTGGTCGAGGACGTGCTGCGCAAACGTTTGGCGCAGCTGCCGAATGTCGAGGCCCGGTTCGGCTGGGCGGCCGAAAACGTCGCGCAGGACGTAGACAGCGCCAGCGTCACGATTGCCGAGGATGGCGGAACGCGCCGCGAGATTGTGGCAGCCGACTACGTGGTCGGCTGTGACGGCGGCCATTCGCTCGTGCGCCGCCAGATCGGCATCGAGCGCAGCGGCGCCGATTTCAATCAGCTCATGGTGCTGGCGCTGTTCCGTTCCCGCGAACTGCACGAAAAGCTCAAGCGCTTTCCGCCGCGCTCCACCTACCGCGTGCTGCATCCGGCGCTCAAAGGCTACTGGCAGTTCTTCGGCCGCGTCGACGTCGGCGAGCGCTGGTTCTTCCATTCGCCGGTGCCGCCGAATACCACCCGCGACAATTACGATTTCCACGGCCTGTTGCAGACATGCGCCGGCTTTCCGTTTGCCTGTGATTTCGACTATGTCGGCTTCTGGGATTTGCGCATCGCGGTGGCCGCGAGCTACCAGGCGGGCCGCGTCTTCATTGCCGGCGACGCCGCGCATTCGCATCCGCCGTACGGCGGCTACGGGCTGAACAACGGCCTCGACGACGTCGCCAATCTCGGCTGGAAGCTCGCCGCCCGGCTGGAAGGCTGGGGCAGCGACGCGCTGTTGCGCAGCTACAGCGAAGAGCGGCAGCCGATCTTTGTGGAGACCGGACGGGATTTCATCGAGGCCGGCATCCAGAAGGACGCAGCCTTTCTCGCCCGCTTCAGCCCCGACAAAGACCGCGCCGAATTCGATCGCGCCTGGAACGAGCACCAGGGCGCCGCGGTGCCGCGCGTGCTCACCTACGAGCCGCATTACGAAGGCTCGCCGATCGTATTCGGGCCGCCGGGCGGCGCTTCGAGCGCGCGGGGCACGCATACGTTCACTGTGCGCGCCGGCCATCACCTGCCGCCGCAGCCTTTGTCTTCCGGCCGTAATGCCTTCGAGGAGCTCGGCCGGTATTTTACCTTGCTCGCGTTCGATGCCGACGATTGCGCCGTCGCGATATTCGCGGACGCGGCGCAAGCGCTGCGCATTCCGTTGCAGACAATCCGCGACAGCTATCGCGACGGCCGCGCCGCCTACGCCGCAAAATGGTTCCTGGTGCGTCCGGACCGCTACGTCGCCTGGGCTGCGGATAGCGCGCCCGACGACGCAAGCGCGATCCTTCGTCGAGCAGTCGGTCGCGCGTAAATCAGCAGCTGCCGCTCGATGGGACTGTTGTTCCGATAGACCTTGGTCCGATAGAAGGCAGCCTCTATACGCGATACAGAACTTTCAATAAGCTCGGCAGGTCGCAGCCGGCTTCAGTCGCGTTGGCTCTGACAAGGCTCATGCAGCAGCTCTTTTCTTCGTCCAGCAAAAGCCGGCGCTCTGGCTCGGCGGTGCTTGCGGCGCTTGCTGCGGTCGCGCTCGCGGGCTGCGGTTCCAGAAACGCTTACGTCGAGCCGCCGCCGCCGAAAGTCACGGTCGCGCAGCCGCTGCAGCAGCCGGTGACCCTTTATCTCGAGCTGACCGGCAACACCGCGCCGTTTCGAACGGCCAATCTGGTTGCGCGCGTCCAGGGCTATCTGGAATCGATCGATTATAAGGATGGCGCCGCGGTCAAGGCGGGAACGCTGCTGTTCGGCATCGAGCGCGGCCTTTATCAAGCGCAGCTCGATCAGGCCAAGGCGCAATTGGCGAAAGACCAATCGGTGCTCGCTCAAGCGCAAACCAATCTGAAGCGTTATCAAACGCTGCGACAGCAGAATTCGATCGCGGCGCAGCAAGCGGAAGACCAAGCCTTCGTCGTGCAGCAGAACCAGGCGACCGTCGATCTCGATAAGGCCAACGTCGATACCGCGAACATCAACCTCGGCTACACCAGGGTCCTCGCCCCGTTCGACGGTATCGTCGCCAATCATCTGGTCGATATCGGCACGCTGGTTGGCGTGGCTGGAACGGTCACCCCACTCGCAACCATCGTCCAGAACGACCCGATCTACGTCAATTTCACCGCCAGCGAGCCGCAAGTCTTGGCGATCCAGCGCAACCTCGAAAAAGAGGGCAAGAACTTGCGTACGACCGGCTTGTCGAACATCCCGGTCGAGATCGGGCTGCAGGATGAGGAGGGCTATCCTCACAAAGGGCATATGGACTACGTCTCGCCGCAACTCGACACCGCGACCGGCACGCTGGCGGGCCGCGCTCTGTTCGACAATATGGATCGCGCGCTGCTGCCGGGCCTGTTCGTGCGGGTCCGGATTCCGGTCGAGCACCAGGATAAGGCGCTGCTGACGCAGGACGACGCGATCGGAACGAGCCAGGAAGGCAGCTACGTGCTGGTGGTCGGCCCGGACAACGTCGTTGCGCGCAAAATCGTCAAAACCGGACAAAAGCAGGGTCAGCTCCGCATCATTGAATCCGGACTGGCTGCTGACGATTGGGTCGTGACCGAAGGCGTTCAGCGGGCGTTTCCAGGCGCCAAGGTCGAGCCGCAACAAACCAAGCTCACGTCGGTCGCGGCCGATCAATCAGGTCCCGGCGGGACCAACGCTCCCGACCCGGCGGCGCAATGAAACATCGCGGGGCACCGGCATGATCTCGCGCTTTTTCATTGATCGGCCGGTACTCGCCAACGTGCTGGCTCTGGTGTTCGTGCTGATCGGACTGGTCGCGCTCTATCAATTGCCGAGCGCCCAATATCCCAATGTCGTGCCGCCGACCATCCAGGTCTCGACGCGGTACCCCGGCGCGACCGCCGCGACCCTGATCGACACCGTGGCACTGCCGATCGAGCAGAGCGTCAACGGCGTCGAGAACATGCTCTACATGCAGTCGACCAGCGCGAGCGACGGCACTTATTCCTTGACCGTCACGTTTGCGATCGGCACCGACCCCGATAAAGCGCAGATCCTGGTGCAGAACCAGGTCGCCGCCGCGCTTGCGTCATTGCCTCCGGCCGTGCAAGCCGAGGGTGTGACGACGGCGAAGCGGTCGAGTTCGATACTCGAA
>JASHSE010000059.1 GCA_030036975.1 Xanthobacteraceae bacterium
GCGCTGTCCGGTCTTGATCTCGACGGAAACGGCCATTCCCGGCATGAGCGCCACTTCCTTGCCGTCGATGTCCATGGCGCGTTTCGCCAGCCGGATGGTCGCCGGAAAGACCAGATTCTGCGTCTTCGCTGGCGAGCCCGGTGCGGCGCCCTGCGGCCGCGCGGCATTGGCGGCGTCGCTCAGCTCGGTGGCATCACGCTCGTCCACGGCGTCGCGCGATACCCTTTCGACGGTGCCGTCGATGGTGCCGTAGCGGGTGAAAGGGAAGGAATCGACCTTGACCACCGCATTCTGGCCCGGCTCGACGAAGCCGATGTCCTGGTTGGCGACCATCGCCTTGATCTCCAGCGGCTGATCGAATGGCACGATGGTGAGCAGCGGTTGCCCGCTCGCCACCACTTGACCCAGGCTCGATACCGCGAGCTGCTGTACGGTGCCGGAAATCGGCGCCCGCAGCACGGCGTGGCTGGCCTTCGCTTGCGCCTTGATCAGATCCTGTTCGAGGTGATCGCGCTTGTGCTCGGCCTCGGCAAGCTTCTGCGATTGCTCGGCGATGAACTGGGTGATCGACTCCTCGATCTTGCGGTCGAGTGAAGCCATGGCGGCGCCGGTCTCCAGGAGTTGGCCGCGCTCGTCGGTATCGGTCGTCAGCTGCGTCTCGTACTGCTGCAGCGCCTCGATGGTCTGCGCGCGCGAATCGGCGCCCATGGCCTGCAGCTTCTCGCGCATCGACACGCGCTCCTTGGTCAGCGCAATGAGTTTCTGCCGCTCGGCGATGGTGGCTTCGAGCCGTGCCTTGGTGGCGACCTTCTCGGCAAGCTGCGACTTGAAGCCATTGATGGTCGAATGCAGCTGGGCGAGATCGGCGGCCAGCACGCCTTCCTCGCGGCGGCGTACCGGCTCGCTGGTGCTGTCGGGAAACGCGATCGCCACCGGCGCCATGGCCTCGGTCTGCGCGGCGGCTATGGCCGCCTTGCGCCGTGCCGCCTCGGCGCTGGCGGCCTCGAGATCGGTCGCCTCCGCTTGGCGATCGGCCGCCGTTTCGGTCGAATCGAGCTCGATCAGCACATCGCCGGCGTTGACCCGGCTGCCGTTCTGCACGCGGATGGCCGAAACCTTGCCGGCGTCGACCGGCTGCACCACCTTCGAGCCGCCGTCCGGCTGGATCTTTCCGGGCGCGACAGCATAGATGTCCATCCAGCCGAAATACGACCAGGCCAGCGCGCCGAAGAACAGCGCGCAGATCGCGAGCAGGAGCGATTTGGCGACCGGCGAGGGCGGCGTCACCAGAATTTCCAGCGCGGCCGGCAAAAACTCGCGGTCGGTATCGGTCAGCTGCGACGACCTCGTCCGCGGGACGAGCGCTTTGCTGCCGGATGTTGCGGGCGTCACCGCAGGATTTCCCGATTGCACCAAACTCATGCCGATCTCACCGTTCAGGCGTCGCTCTCCTGCTGCTGCAGGCGCCACAGCCGCGCGTAGAGGCTCTCGGAGCGCGCCAGCAGCGAATGGTGGTTGCCTTCCTCGACGATCGCGCCGTTCTCGATCGCAATGATGCGGTCGCAATGGCGCACCGCGGCAAGCCGATGCGCGATGATGATGACGGTGCGGCCGCGCACGATCCTGCGCATGTTGGCCTGGATCATGCGCTCGCTTTCATAATCCAGCGCACTGGTGGCCTCGTCGAAAATCAGGATGCGCGGCTGCGTGGCGAGCGCTCGCGCGATGGCGATGCGTTGGCGCTGGCCGCCGGAGAGGTTGGCGCCGCGCTCCTCGATCGGCGTGTCGTAGCCGAGCGCCAGCTTGGCGATGAACTCGTCGGCGCCGGCAAGCCGCGCCGCCGCGATCACCCGGCCGCGCGGCATGCCGGGATTGGCGAGCGCAATGTTCTCGTGGATGGTGCGGTTGAACAGCACGTTCTCCTGCAGCACGACGCCGATCTGGCGGCGCAGCCAGGCGCTGTCGACCTGGCCGATATCGACCCCGTCGATCAGAACCTGGCCGCGGTCGGGCCGATAGAGCCGCTGGATGAGCTTGGTCAGGGTCGACTTGCCGGAGCCGGAATGGCCGATGATCCCGAGCACCTGGCCGGCTGGTATGTCGAGATTGACGTCGCGCAGGACGTCGGCGGCATCGGGCCGATAGCGGAAACTCAGCCCGGATATTTTGACGGCGCCGCGCATCGGCGGCAGATGCGCGCTGGCGAGTCGCTGCGCCTCGGGCGGGCTGTTGAGGATATCGCCGAGCCGCTGCACGGAAATTTGCACCTGCTGAAAACTCTGCCACAGCTGCGACAGCCGCAGGATCGGAGCAGTCGCCTGGTTCATGATCATGTAGAAGGCGACCAGGCCGCCGATCGTCAGGTCGCTGTCGATGACGGCCTTGGCGCCGAAGAACAGCACCGCGGCGGTCGTCACTTTGTTGACGTAGCCGATTGCGTTCTGGCCGAAATTGCTCAGAATTACCGCCTGGAACGAGGTTTTGACGTAGGCGGCGAGGCGGTCGTCCCATTCGTTGCGCAGGATCGGCTCGACCGCGGCGGCCTTCAACGTCTGTATGCCGAATACGGACTCGACCAGGAACTGCTGGCTGGCGGCGCCCGTGTTGAACCGTTCGTTGATTTTCTGCCGCAACGCCGGTCGCACCAGATAGGCGATCAGCAAATAAAACGGAACTGAGCAGAGCACGATCAGCGCCAGCGTCGTCGAATAGAGAAACAGGACGGCGACGAACACGATCGCGAACAACAAGTCGATGATCGACGACAGACCCTGGCCGGTGAGAAAGTTGCGGATCGTCTCGACCTCGCGAACCCGCGCCACGGTTTGGCCGGTCGGCCGCGTCTCGAAATAGGAAAGCGGCAGGCGCAGCAGATGGTCGAATACCCGGCTGCCGAGCTCGACGTCGATGCGGCTCGTGGTGTGGCTGAGCGCATAGGAGCGCAGGTATTGCAGCGTAACGTCGAACAGGCCGATCGCAACCAGACCGGTGACGATGACGATCAGCGTCGACAAACCCTTGTGCACCAGAACCTTGTCGATGATGATCTGAAAGAACAATGGTGTGACCAGCGCGAACAGCTGCACGAACAGCGATGCGACAAGGACGTGGGCGAGAGGTCCGCGGTAGCGCCAGATCGACGGCAGGAACCAGCGGAACCCGAACGTGGCCGGATCGATGCCGGCACCACCGAAGCGGCGCGTCACCAGAATGATCTCGCCGTTCCAATCCGGCGCCGCATCGTCGGCGCTGTCGTCCCTGACGGTACGGGTAAGCGGGTCGGCAATGCGCAACCTGCCATCGACCAGGCGCTGAACGAGGATGCGATAGCCGCCGTCCTTCATGCGCAGGATGCCCGGCGTCGGCACCGCGTAGAGCCGCCTGGGCTGCTCGTTTTGCAGGAGCCGCGCCTTCAGTCCCAGTCGGATGGCTGCCCGCACGACGTCCTCGCCCGAGGCGGCACGCGCGCCCAGGCCGAGATCGTGGGCGAGCTGGAATGGGTCCGCGGCGATGCGGTAGTGGCCGGCGATCGATGCAAGCGCAACGAGCCCGGAGTCCGGCCGTTGTGGCAGCGGCTGAACCGAGGTGGACCCGGCCGCGTCGGTACCTGATTGCGAAGCGGCGCCGATCGGCTCGCAAGCTGCCGTCTCGCTATGAGGCTCCTCCGGCCGGTCCTGCGGCCGGTTGAGTTGGGATGACATCTTCGACCTTGGCTCGGCTGTACTCACCGTCCGCGCCGCTCAGGTTCCCCCGAGTTCAGCGATAACGCAATTTTCCCCAACACATCAATGGCTTATTTGACCGACGGTATACATTCCGGTACGATGAAAGGAATTGGGGAACTTCAACCTTTCACCACACTGTAAAGCCACTATTCGCCATGCGTTGGCGTTCGACTGCTTTGACCGTCCCCTTGGCGCTGGTCGCATTGGGATTCGGCGCGCGGGGCAGCCTTTCCGCTCCGCTGGTGCAGTCAGCCCTTGGCAAAGGCGCCGCATCTCCCCAGCGCGTGGACCTACGACGCACTCATAATCCCCTGAAGCATTGTTTCAAGCGCAAAGGAGTGGAGTCGTGCCACGCCGTCGGCTTGGCGCCGAATGGCGCGCCCGCCGGCTCCACTGCATCACCAGGAACTTTGCCGCTGCCGAGCAGCCTGCCGCTTGGCACGAGTTTCGGCAGAGCCTATGGCAATCATCGGGTCGAACCAAAGCCTGTAGAGTCGCAGGCCGGCAACGGCGGCTCATCTTCCGGATTGAAACTTACCGGCGGCATCGGCGTGCCAACCAAGCGGGTGACCCTGGAAGGCGCCTTAAGCCCGTATCAGCAGCCCAACGGCAACACCAGCGCGGCGACGCCCGGCAAGCTGACCAACGGCATCGAAGAGCAGGGCATGCATTTCGGTCTTGAATGGCGCTATTAGGTCAGAATCAACTTTGCGCCACGGATAATCGGCCGCGTCGGCTATTGTTTCCGGTGCACGTCCTTGATCGCGATCGCGGCCTTCACCTGCGCCACCACGTCCGCCGGCACAGAAACGATGTCGTCGACCGTCTGCTGCAGGTCCTCGCCGGACATCGGATTCATATTCAGGTTCGCCCGCTTGGCCGCAGCGATGAATTGCGGATCGCGCATCGTTTCGGCAAAAGCCCGGCGTAGCGCTGCGACGCGGTCGGCCGGCACGTTCGGCGCGGTCAGGATCGGCCTGCCGACCGAGACGTCGCCCGAGAGCAGCGCCAGCACGCGGCGCTGCGCGTCGTTGCCGGCAAGCTCGGTCCACAACGGCACGTTTGGCAGATCGCTTTCGCGCCGCGGACCGACCTGGAACAGAACATTGATCGCGCGGTCGCGCAGCCAATCCGGATGGGTGGCTTTCATGGAATCCCAGGAATCGCTGCCGCGGCCGTCGATCTCGTGACGCTCAACCGCGATATTGATGTCGCCGCCGCCCGGATAGCCGGCGATGATCCTGAATTTGCTACCGAGCAGAGTGTTCGAAACCTGCGGGTAGGCACCGAGGGCGAGGCCGCGCCGGTGGCGCCGATGGCGAGCGGCTTGACCTTGGCGTCGGCGAACGTCGCTACGCCGCTTGCCGCCGACACGTAAAGGATATTGTTGACGACGTTGAGATTGCCGATCCAGTTGAACTTGCGGGCGTCGAACTGGACGCCGGGTTCGCTGAGCGCCTGATCGGGCGGCGTCGCCTGGCTCAGGCAGACGATGACGCTGCCATCCTGCGGCGCGACCTTGTACAGCCAATTCGCGGCGCTGCGGCTGCCGGCGCCCGGCATGTTCTGCGGCACGATGAGCGGATTGCCCGGAATATGGCCGCCAATGAAGCGCCCGAGCATGCGCGCATAAAGATCGTAGCCGCCGCCGGGACCGTAGCCGATGACGAGCGTGATGTGCTTGCCGCGATAAAAGTCCGCGACGTTGTCGGCGCAAGCGGAGCCGGCAAGCCCCACGAGTGCAGCAGCAGCCAAAGCAGCGCAGTGGATGCGAAAGTTCATGACGAGCCTTACGGTGACGGTCGAAAGCCGGCTTTATAATAAGCCGCCAAATCGCTGCCCAGCCATTCGGTCGGAATGATCTTGTTCAACCCTTCCGTCTTGCAGCGGCTCCGGTCCCCGCTTTTCAGCTAACAGAAATCCCAATCCTCAGGAACTCGGGCCCAGAGAAGCCTGGGCTTTCATGCTCCGCAAGCCATTCGCATTGACGTGTTCCGAGGCAGCATCGGGAGGGGCGCCTTCTTTCCGATGGCTCGGTGGGCGGGAAGATCAGGTCGGGAGTCGTTCGGCAACCCGGTTGACGATAGTGGCACCGGCCGGGCATCAAGGCGGGTGCCGGCCGTGGACGATTGAGCGGGCGGGAGAAAGGGAGAGCGACCCATGGCGAACAAGGTCATCATCAGTTGTGCGGTTACCGGCTCGATTCATACCCCGACTATGTCGGACGCGCTGCCGATCACGCCCGATCAGATCGCCACCCAGGCGATCGACGCCGCCAAGGCCGGCGCCGCCATCCTGCATCTGCACGCCCGCGATCCGAAGGATGGCCGGCCGTCGCCCGATCCCAACATCTTCATGCAGTTTCTGCCGCGCATCAAACAGGCCTGCGATGCCGTGGTGAACATTACCACCGGCGGCGCCGTCACCATGACGGTCGACCAGCGCATCTCCGCCGCCAATCAGCTGTCGCCGGAAATGTGCTCGCTCAACATGGGCTCGATGAATTTTGCGCTCTATCCGATGGCGCGGCGCTACAAGACCTGGAAGTACGACTGGGAGGAAAGTTATCTGCTCAATTCCGACGCTTACATCTTCCCGAATACGTTTCGCGACATCGAGAAGGTCTACAAGACCCTGGGCGAAGGCCACGGCGTCAAGTTCGAGCACGAGTGCTACGACACCGGCCACCTTTATAACCTGGCGCACTGCATCGATCGCGGCTTGTTCAAGCCGCCGGTGTTCCTGCAGCTGATCTTCGGAATTCTGGGCGGCATCGGCCCTGATCTCGACTGCCTGCTGTTCATGAAACGCACCGCCGACCGGCTGTTCGGCAAGGATTATTTGTGGTCGGTGCTGGCCGGCGGCCGCCATCAGATGAACTTCTGCACCAACGCGGCGATGATGGGCGGCAACGTGCGCGTCGGCCTCGAAGACAGCCTCTATATCGGGCCGGGCAAGCTCGCCGCGAGCAACGCCGAGCAGGTGGCAAAGATCCGGCGCATCGTCGAAGAGCTCGGCTACGAGATCGCAACGCCGAACGAGGCGCGGCAAATGCTCGGGCTCAAGGGCGCCGACCGCGTCAAGTTCTGACAAGCGCGATCGCTCCTGCGGCCCGCGCACATGAACCAGATCGACCTCAAAGGCCGCACCGCCATCGTGACCGGTGGCGCACGAGGCATCGGCTACGCCGCGGCGCAGCGCTTGTTGGCGTCCGGCGCATCCGTGGCGCTGTGGGACCTCGACGCTGCGGCGTTGCAGCAGGCAGTCGCGTCGCTTAAGCAGAGCGGGCGCGTTCATACCGCGGTCGTGGATGTCACCGACGAAGCAGGCATTGCCAAGGCCGCCGATGCACTGATCGGCGAAACGGGCAAGATCGACATCCTGATCAACAATGCCGGCATCGCCGGCGGCAACGGGCCGCTGTGGCAGCTCGAGCCGGAGGTTTGGCGGCGCGTCGTCGAGGTCAATCTGATCGGTCCCTATCTGGTCTGTCGCGCCGTGGTGCCGCACATGGTGGCGGCCGGCTACGGCCGCATCGTCAACATCGCGTCGATCGCCGGCAAGGAAGGCAACCCGAACGCCTCGCATTATTCCGCCTCGAAAGCCGGCCTGATCGCTTTGACCAAGTCGCTGGGCAAGGAATTGGCCACCACCGGCGTCCTGGTAAACTGCGTCGCGCCGGCCGCCGTCAACACCGGGATGTTCCTGCAGATGAGCCGGGAGCATATCGATTACATGCGCAGCAAAATCCCGATGAGCCGGCAGCTCGAGGTTGACGAGCTGGCGGCGATGATCGCCTGGCTGTCGTCGGAGGAGTGCTCGTTCTCGACCGGCGCCGTGTTCGATATTTCCGGTGGTCGCGCGACGTATTGAACGGCTCCGGCATCCCTTGACCCGAGGGGCCGCGCGACGCTACATGCAGGATGACGGGCGGTTAGCTCAGTGGGAGAGCACTTCCTTGACATGGAAGGGGTCACAGGTTCAAATCCTGTACCGCCCACCATGCCTCAAACGAGTTGCTGTGCTGATCTCGACACGAGAGTGGCCGCTCTGCCGGCTGTTGCAGCCTTTGGCCCACACCTAAGCGCCGCTCTAATTGGCTCAGTGACCGAGCAGCACCATCGAGATCTCGGGGATGTACGTGATGATCAAGAGTGCCGCGAAATTGAGCAGCAGGAACGGTAGTACGCCGAGATAGATGCGACTGAGCGGCGCGTTGAAGATCGCCTGCGATGAAAACAGGTTCAGGCCGAACGGCGGCGTGTACATGCCGAGGCTGAGATTGACCGCGACGATGATGCCGAAATGAATGGCGTTGACGCCGACGGCGCGCACGATCGGCAGCAACAGCGGCGTGAGAATGAGAATCGCCGCCGGTGGCTCCAAAAAACTTCCCGCAATCAACAGCCCGACATTGAGAATGAGCAGCAGCTCCCATTTCCCCATGTGCATCGCGTCGATCGACGCGACGATCTGCTGCGGAATGCCGCTGGTGGTAAGCAACCACGAGTAGATGCTGGCCGAGGTGACGATCAGCAGGATCTGAGAGATAAGAAATGCGGCATCGACCAGGATTTTCCAGAATCGGCGAATGTCGACCTCGCGATAGATCACCATGGTGACGAACAGCGAATAGATGACGGCGACGCCGGCGGCCTCGGTCGGCGTGAACACACCGCCATAGATACCGCCAAAGATCACCGCGAGCGTGCCGAGCGCCCAGCTGGCCTCCTTGCTGGTTTTCCAGATCACGTCCCAGCGCGCACGCGGGCCGAGCGGCACGCGCTTGATCTGCGCGTAGCTGAGCACGAAGCCGGCATCGATGATGCCGATGAGAATGCTCGGCAGGATGCCGGCGGTGAACAGCTGCACCGCCGATTGCTCGGCCGAAACGGCGTACAAGATCATCGCGATCGACGGCGGAATGACGACCGCGATGGCGCCGGACGAGGCGATCAGGCCGACCGCGAACCGATCATTGTAGCCGCTCTCCTTGAGTGACGGATAAATCATCCGGCCCATGGCGATCACGGTGCCGACCGCGGTGTGCGACATGGCGCCGAACAGTTCAGAAGCGGCGACGGTGGTGACGGCGAGCGAACCGCGCACGCCGCCGACGATCGCCATCACCATGGCGATGATGCGCCGCGCGATGCCGCCCTGCGCCATGATCTCGCCGGCCAGCACGAAGAACGGCACCGCGAGCAGCGGGAAATTGTCGAGGCCGCCGAACATGGTGGTTTGGATCACCTCATGGGCGGTCGGGGTGACGGTCAGCACCGCGACGATCGCCGTGACCAGCAGGATCAGGAAAATCGGAAAGCCGAGCGCCAGCAGCAGTACCGGCAGGCCGAAATAGACGAGATACGCCATCGCGTTGCCGCCTTAAGACGTATGCGACGGATCGGGCCGGCCGGCTCCGCGCCGCCGCCCCGTGGTCAAGAGCCGGATCGCCACGAGCAGCGCCATCAGCATGTAACCGATCGGCACCATGGATTGCGGAATGACAAGCGGAAAATTCGCCGCCTGGCTGCGTTCATCGAACGCGGCGAGCTGGGTGATCACCGGCCAGGCAAAGAGGGTGACGGCGATCGCAGCGGCGATCAGCACCAGCTCGGAAAACAGCGTGAGCAGGTTGCGCAGCGTCGGCGGCAACAGCGAGATCAAAACGTCCATGCGGATCTGCCGACCCTGCCAGGCCACCGCGCAGCAGCCGGTGAAGACGCAGCCGACCATCAGAAACAGCATGATCTCCTCGGCCCAGGGGATCGAGACGCTGAAGAAATAGCGGCCGATGATGTTGGCGAAATTGATCAGTACGCTCGCCATCAGGCAGATCGCCGATACGCTGCGGGTCACCGCAAGGAGCCCGGCAACGGCCTTCTCTACGGCGGCGATCATGTCTTACCCGTTCCGTTCAACGGCGGAGAGTTGGCGAGCGCAGCGTTTATAGCCCAGTTTTCAAGGCGACCCTTGTCGGCGTAAACCGCGGCGTTTGACCGCACCCGGGTTGGCCTCCGTCACACAAGGCGCCCAACGTGCCCACGCGGCTATAGATGATCCGTGCGGCCGCGGCTGGGCCGTCATTGCAACCGCTGTGCCGCTTGCTTCACAATCTGATACGCCGCGCGCACGCCCGGCTTCTTCTGCGAAACGTCGTCGCCGACGCTCGACAATATATCTAGAAATTTCGCTTGCTCGTCGGCCGGCAGCTTGACGAATTCGCCGCCGTGCTCGGTCCAGCCCTTGTGCGCTTGCTGCTCGATTTCGACGGCTTGCGGATTGATGGCAACCGCCTGAGCGGCGGCGTCGCGCACCACGATCTCGCGCAAATCCGCGGGCAGCGAGTCGAGCCATTTGGCGTTCGCCTCGGCGACCAGGAAAATCGCCGGCTGATCCACCAGGGCGACGGCCTTGGCGGCGTCGAAGAAATGCATGCCGGTGAAAACCTGGACGCCCGCATAGGCGCCGTCGATAGTGCCCTGCTGGATCGCCGGTAGCACGTCGCCGAGCGTCATCGCTACCGGCGTGCCGCCCAGCCGCTGCAGTGCCACCGATTGGAAACCGGAGGCGAAGATGCGCAGCTTCTTGCCCTTGAAGGCGGTAAGGTGATGGATCGGCGTCCGAGCGATGACTTCGTTCTGCTCGGCCGTGAACAGGCCGAGCCCGCGTAAACCCTTGTTGGCGCCGAGCCCGAGGATCAGCTTCTGTACGGCGGGATCGGTCGCCAGGCGCTGGCGCTGCGCCATGTCGTGGGTCAATCCCGGTGCAGCCATGATCTCGAAGCGCTCGTCGATGCCGACGAAGAATCCCGGCGGCATCACCGCCATTTGAATCGCGCCGAACTGGGTGCCCTCGATCTGGCGCGGTATCGAGCCGAGCTGGCTCGCCGGGTAAACCTTGATAAGCCGCCGGAACCCTTCTCGATCGCGGCAGCTAAATTGTTTCCGTAAGTGTTCGGCGTCACGTGAATCGTCGGCGCGCTGATCTTCATCACGAACTGTTTGTCTTGCGCGCGGCGCCGAGCGACAGTGCCGCCGCCACGGCGCCCGCGCCCGCCATCACGATTGTCCGGCTTGGCCGCCTCCGTTTGATTGAGCCCATTGTTTCTTCCCCCAAAAGGTCGCGGCGCACGACTGGTTATTGTTGACGGTCGTCCGCGGCGCTGCGCCGCCCGTGTGCGTGTCTTGAACGTTAATTGAGCGGCATCGGTGTTGCAACGCGCCGAAAAGGCGCGGATGCTGCCGGATTTGGCAGGCCAAAAGGCGGGGTCGCTCGTGATCAGCTAGGCTTTTTTGCCGGCAACAGACCGAAGCCGGCGAGGCCTGCCATGAGCAGCGAGATCAGCGCATTGTAACCGGCGAGCGAGATGCCGAGAAAGCGCCACGCTGCCCTGTCGCAGGGCACGATGCGGATGGAATCGAGCTGGTCGTACAGCGAGCCGCCCGATTTGAGGTCCGAAAGCGAGCCTGTGCAATCGGTCGGCCCGGCCCAAAGCCCCCATTCGACCCCGGCATGATAGACGCCGAGCGCCGCCCCGCATAAGGCGGCAACGCCGAGCACCACCAGGCCGATCACGATCAACGCCCGCGGCGCGCGCGTCCGCGCGGCGACTGCGACGGTGAGCGATAGCGGGATGATGACGTAGTACGGAATGCGCTCTTCAAGGCAGAGATGGCAGGGCAGGTAGCCGAGTACGTATTGAAAGTACCAGGCGCCGAGCAGTGTCGCCAGGCTGAGCGCGAAAATCGCCGTCGCCGCGGCGCCCGGCCGCCCGCCGCGCCCGCGATCGAGCGGAGCCTGCCTGACCGTCAATGTCTGGTCCATGAAATCTGGTCCATAAAACCGGGTCCGTGGCAATGGCGCCGCGCCGGAGCAGCGGCTGGCATCAATTTGGCGATCATTAAGGTGGAAGCAAGACCGGCGGTCGAGGCGGTCTTAGCGATTTTTCTTTTTGCCGCGGCGGCCGGCCGAATATATAGAGAACGACAGGCCCGTGTGGCGGAACTGGTAGACGCGCACGACTCAAAATCGTGTTCCGCAAGGAGTGGGGGTTCGAGTCCCTCCACGGGCACCAATAAGTTGTAACACTGCGAAACATACTATCGCATAGATTCCAAGTAATGTCCATATCATGGGCATAAATGCCTTATATGTTACGCATACCCAAACGTGTGCGACCCTTGAAGGGCGTCCAAATTTGGGGTATATTTCGTGGTACCTAGGGCCTTTCGGAGCAAGATACCCCAGTGCTTACCGACCGAGCGATACGCGGGTCAAAGCCCAGCGAAAAGCCGTACAAGCTCTATGATGGCGCCGGCCTCTATGTGCTCGTTCAGCCGAACGGCGCCAAGCTGTGGCGTTTCAGATACGGCTTCGCCGGCAAGGAGAAGCTGCTTGCGATCGGTCACTATCCGGGAGTGTCGCTAGCGCTCGCGCGCGAAAAACGTCAGGACGCAGAGCGCCAGCTTTCCTCCGGCGTCGATCCGTCCGTGCAGAAGAAGCTCGACAGGCTCGCAGCGGAGCACGCGGCAAACAGCACCTTCGGCGCGGTCGTCACCGAGCACCTTGAAAACATGCGGGCAAACGGGCTCGCGGAAACGACAGTAATCAAGAACCGTTGGCTGCTGCAGGTCCTCGCGGCGCCGCTCGCAAGTCGGCCGATTGCCGATATCACCCCGATCGAAGTTCTCGATGTTCTCAAGCGCGTCGAAAAGAGCGGCCGGCGCGAAACGGCGAACAAGCTTCGCGGCATGATCGGCAGTGTGTTCCGCTATGCGATCGTCACGCTGCGCGCCACCAATGATCCGACCGCTCCCCTTCGAGGCGCGTTGCTCAAACCGAAGGTGCAGCACCGCCCCGCCATCATCGACGAGCGCCAGCTTGGCGCGCTCATGGTTTCAATCGACGAGTTCGACGGTTGGCCGACGTTGCGTGCCGCGATGCAGCTCTTGGCGCTGACAATGACGCGACCCGGCGACGTGCGCGGCATGTGCCGATCGGAGATCGATTTCGAAAAGGCGCTATGGCGCATCCCCGCCGAAAGGACGAAGATGCGTCGGCCGCACGACGTGCCGCTGTCCCGACAAGCAATGGCAATCCTTCGCGACATCTGGCCGTTCTCTGATTTTGGCAACCTCGTACTCCCCTCGATCCGATCGAGCAGGAAGCCGCTCTCAGAGAATGCGATGAATGCCGCACTTAGGCGTATGGGCTACGCTAAGGACGAAATGGTCTCACACGGCTTCCGCGCCGCGGCGAGCACCATTCTCAACGAGCGCGGCTTCAATCCCGACGCGATCGAGGCTGCGCTTGCGCACCAGGACAAGAATGTCATCCGTCGCGCTTACAATCGCGCCACGTATTGGCCGGAGCGCGTGAAACTCCTGCAGACCTGGGCGGATTTGATCGACGAGTTCAAGACTGCCGCCCTTACACGGCCGCGCGCTGCCTGATCCGCGAAATCTAATCTGCTTCCGATCCGCCATCTACACCTATGTCTAGGTTGCATAAGCTAGCTTTTGCACCTATGTTCCTCTCTGCCTGCTAGTTGGCCCTGTCCGCATCAGCGTGCAGGTCCCCTGCGGCGCCGGCGTCGCTCTTCAACGGAGCACGTCGATGCAACAGGTGAGAAAACTGGTATCAAAGAAGGAGCTGAAGACCGTCCACGGCATCCCCTATTCCTTCGCGCACATTGCGCGCCTGGAGAAAGCCGGCGAATTCCCCAAGCGGATACAGCTAGGCGCCTGCCGGGTGGCATGGTGGGAGGACGAGGTCGAGGACTGGAAGACTTCACGCCCCCGAGCAGCATAAGCGTTCGCTTCAACTGAGGAGCAGAGCCCCGGCGGTCCAACGCCGGGGCTCTTTGCATTGCGGCGCCTTCAAGTCTCTAAGGCACTTGCAGGAGGAACAGTCCGCCCCAATTTCCTACTGAACTCAGCTACCTCCTGTTTAGTCACCGTCGAGCTTTCTATGACAGAAACCGATCTTCCCTGTTTAGCAATTGAATCGGAACCGTTGGCGATCAACCGCATCGCGGGCATAGAGGAGGAACTCAAAAGGTGGGCTTGCAAAAGCGTTAGCTTCTCATTTGATGCACGCGGTACGGACCTGTTTTCTATACACGAACTCGCCCATAGCTATGCTCGGCGCTCGGTCGATCTTGCTGCATCCATCCGACTGCTCCTCCAAGAATACCGTATTGTTCCCGCCACTATTCTCGGCCGAGCATTCATCGAAACGGTCGCGATGGGTTGTTTCTTCCTGCATGAAATCAATCGATTGATTATTGCTGGTGATCGCCATCGCGTGGACGAACGGGTCAAGCGCTTCTACGCAGGGGTGAAAGGCGGCGGCATTGAACCAGTACATGTGATGGATGCGATGCGGCATCTCGAAAAAATCGACGCAGAATACGTCACCTATCTTGATCAGAAATATGGGCTCTTGACCATCGCGGCGCAGACGGCGCCGCCCAGCGCCAAGGCCACGACTGAGGATGTTCGGAAGGCACTCTCGGCGATGAAAAACTACGATCTACTCTCCGAGATATCGCATCCAAATGGCACTGGTACCCAATTTCTATATCCAGACACCGCTGAGTCGTCGCCTCAAGCTGACAAACTCCGGCACCGCTTTCGACAAGCATCGCTCATAGCCATTTGGAACGGTCATCACCTGCTAAAAGCGCTTTCCGACCTCGATGCCATGACAGAGAGTTATCGACGGACGTTTATCCCTGGAACCCGTCGGCCCTAACTCGTAGTTCCGCTCGGGGCTCAAAAG
>JASHSE010000594.1 GCA_030036975.1 Xanthobacteraceae bacterium
TTTTCCGCGCCAAGCGGCCGAACGCGCCGATCTTTTTCTTCATTCACGGCGGCGCTTGGCTGCACGGCGCCGCCAAAAATTACGCCTATGCGGCGGAGACTTATGTCAATGCCGGCGCGCATTATGTCGTGCCCGATTTCATTTCGGTCGATAAGGCCAATGGCGACCTGCGGGTGATGGCCGAGCAGGTGCGGCGCGCCATCGCCTGGACCTACAAGAACGCAGAAAACTTCGACGGCGATCCGGAGCGGCTCTACATCGGCGGCCATTCCTCGGGCGCCCATCTCTGCGGCGTGGCGCTGGTCACTGACTGGCAAAACGCGTTCGGTCTGTCGCCGGCCATCATCAAAGGCGGCGCCTGCATGAGCGGCATGTACGACTTGAAACCGGTGCGGCTCTCCAAGCGCGGCAACTACGTGCACTTCACCGACGCGATGGAACAGGCGATGAGTTCGCAGCGCCACATCGATCGCATTGCCGCCCCGGTCGTCGTTACCTACGGCACCGACGAGACGCCGGAGTTTGTGCGCCAGAACCGCGACTTCGCCGCCGCGATCAAAACCGCCGGCAAGCCGGTGGAGCTGATCGAGGCCGCGAACTACAATCATTTCGACATGATGCAATCGGTCGGCAATCCTTATGGGCCGAACGGCCGCGCGGTTCTGGCCATGATGAAGCTCTCCGCCGCATGCGCCGCATGACGACCCGTTGCGCAATCCGGCCGGCCAAAACACGCGGCGCCGCGATTGCGGCGTTGCTGCTGGCGGCGGGCCTGCTCGGCGCCTGCAGCGGCGGTTTCGGCGGCTTCGGCAAGAAGCCGGCGCCCGATCTCGTGGTCAATCCAAATGCCTATCCGGCGAACTACCGCAAGCAGATCGCGACCATGCTGACGACGGACCTGCACGACCGCGCCGACTTTCGCGGCGCATTCATCGCGCCGCCGGCGCTCAAGCCGGTGGTCGGCGGCGCAACGCAGCACTACGTGGTGTGCGTGCTGTTCACCGGACACAACGACAAAAGGACCAAGGCGGTCATCTATCTGGAAGGCAGGCCCAACGAGTTTGTCGATGCCACGCCGCAGCAATGCGACGGCGCGCCGTACCAGCCGTTCACCGAGTTGGATTACGAGCAACCGGACAAGTACAATTCCCATCAGGTTGCTCCGGGCGACCCGGCCGCCCGTGATGTGCAATAAGCGGACGTCAAGATGCAGGGCGGGCCGTAGGATGGGTTGAGCCCTTGCGAAACCCATCGTCAAGCCGCGACGTATCGCCGTCCGCGGATTTCGCTTCGCTTGATCCGGGCTCCTTGCTCATTCAATCCATCGTCATTGCGAGGAGCGAAGCGACGAAGCAATCCAGCACGGCGGTGCCGCACCGGATTGCTTCGCTTATGCAGTGGCTTGGCCAAGCTCGGACGCGAAAAGCGCGCCGCGAGAACAGTGAAGCGCACCCTGTTCCCCTCATCCTGAGGTGGCCGCGAAGCGGCCCTCGAAGGATGCAGGCCCCGGCGCCTCGGCCTGCATCCTTCGAGGCTCGCGCTGCGCGCGAGCGCCTCAGGATGAGGAATACGGTGTGGCGCCTCGGCCTGCATCCTTCGAGGCTCGCGCTGCGCGCGAGCGCCTCAGGATGAGGAATACGGTGTGGCGTCTCGGCCTGCATCCTTCGAGGCTCGGCGCTGCCCGCCGAGCACCTCAGGATGAGGTGTCGAGGCACGAGGGGAGAGGAAGATGTAAGCGTTGCGAACAAACAGACGTTGGAGCAAGAGTGTTCAAGCGCGATTGATATGCAACAGAACATTGGGACACCATGGATAGCGACGTTCTGATCGTCGGCGCCGGGCCGACCGGACTGACGCTGGCCATCGATCTCGGCCGGCGCGGCGTGCGCTGCACGCTCATCGAGCAGAAGGAGCGCCCGGCGTTTCTGCCGAAGATGGAGCGCATCAACGCCCGCACTATGGAAATTTACCGCCGCATGAGCCTGGCGCGGCACATTCGCGCCGCCGGCCTGCGCGCCGATTGTCCGATGGACGTCTACATCGTGCTGGCGCTCAACGAACCGCCGCTGCTCCGCCTGCACTACCCGTCGGTCGAGGCGGCACAGGTCGAGACGCGCGTCACCAATGACGGCACGCTGCCGCTCGAGCCGTACCAGCTGATCTCGCAATACACGCTCGAGCCGCTGTTGAAGTCGATCGCCGAGACCATGCCGGCGGTGACGGTGCGTTTCGGCTGCGAGTTTCTGTCGCTGCGCCAGGACGCGGCCGGCGTCACCGCGCAGGTGCGGCGTGGCGACGGCGGCGGCGAAGAACTGCGCGCCGCGTATCTGGTCGGCTGCGACGGCGGCAGCAGCCCGGTGCGCAAGGAGCTCGGCATTGCGCTCGCCGGCGAAGGCAATTTGCTGTCGCTGCGCCAGGCGCTGTACCGCTGCGACGCGCTGTTCGATCTGCTGCCGATCGGCAACGGCCCGGGCAAGGGCCGGCACTATCACGTCGCCGACGACAAGGCGACGCAGCTCATCATGCAGGACTCGACCAAACACTGGACGCTGCATTCCATGGTCGAGACCGACGCGGAGATGAATGCGGCGTTCGAGCGCACCGTCGGCGTACCGGTCCGCTACGAGATGCTGTCGTGCGATCCGTGGCGGCAGAATCTGCTGCTCGCCGAGCATTACGGCCAGGGCCGCGTTTTTCTCGCCGGCGACGCCGCGCATCTGGTCATCCCGACCGGCGGGCTCGGCATGAATTCCGGCGTCGCCGACGCCATCGATCTGTCGTGGAAGCTCGCCGCGACGCTGGCCGGCTGGGGCGGGCCGAATTTACTCGCATCCTACGAGGTCGAGCGCCGGCAGGTCGGCGAGCGCAACGTCGGCGCCTCGCGCTATGCCACGCTCGGCCGGCGCAAATGGCGTTCGCTGTGGCGGCCAAATATCCGCGACGACACGCCGGAGGGCCGGCAAACCCGGTTCGTTCTATCCGCCGTCGCCGACGTCGAGCAGCGCAAGAGCAACGAGATGATCGGCGCCGAGCTCGGCTATCGCTACGTCGACTCAGCCGTCATCTGCAACGTGCCCGGCGGCCCGGAGCATTTGTTCCGCGAGTATCAGCCGACCACCTGGCCGGGCGCGCGGCTGCCGCATGTTTGGTGCAACGACGGCACGCCGATACAGGATCGCATCCCCGAGGGCTTCACGATCTTAAAACTCGGCGGCACCGCGGCCGACGCAACCGGCTTGCAGCGCGCCATCGCCGCGCGCGGCGCACCCGCCACCGTGCTCGAGGTGCCGGACCGCATCGTGCGCGAAGTCTACGGCTACGATCTCATTCTGCTGCGTCCGGACCTTCACGTCGTGTGGCGGGGGAATGCGGCGCCGGAGGACGCAGGAGAAATAGCAGCAATCGCCACGGGGCATGGCGTGTCTTAGAGCCGAAAATCATCCGGTCTTCGCCAGTAACTGAGTGCTCTGTGCGGAAGATTTTTCTCGTTCGGCAGCTTCCACTTCGCTCTTAATTTTTCCCACTTCGCTCTTTATTTTC
>JASHSE010000595.1 GCA_030036975.1 Xanthobacteraceae bacterium
GTCCGCTGCCGCCTTGCCGCTTAAATCGGCAAAGCGGGCGCGCTCGACGAACGCGGCAAGGTTTTGCACCTCGGTCATGGGTTCGGTCGTGGGTCCGGGCATGGCCGCAATTCCTTAAGCCCAGCCGACGCGTATCGAACAATGACCTTAACGCTCGCGCGCGGAGCGGCCCTTACGGACCAAAACCTCGGCGGTCGATTTCCCCGAATGCGATGGCGAGTAGGCCGATAATGGTCGAGACGCCGGCGGGCATGCGCCTGCACGGTAGATAATCATCGTTGGCAGAGGCGCAAAGGACGGGCGCGGATTTTGCGTTGATAGATGTCGGCTATCACACCGTCACTTGGGTGCCGACTTCGACCACGCGATCGGTCGGGATTTGGAAATAATCGGTGGCGTCGTTGGCGGAACGGGCGAGCCGGATGAACAGGCGGTCCTGCCAGCGCGGCATGCCGGAGCGCTGCGCCGGCCGCAACGCGCGGCGCGACAAAAAGAACGACGTCGACATGATGTCGAAATGCCAGCCGAGCTTGCGGGCGATCGCCAGCGCCCGCGGCACGTTCGGCCTCTCCATGTAACCGAAACGCAGCGTCACGCGCATGAACGTGGCGCCAACCGGCTCGAGCTGCACGCGCCGGTCCGTCGGCACGCGCGGCGTGTGGGTCGTCTCGATCGAGAGGATGACGTTGTGCTCGTGCAGCACCTTGTAGTGCTTGAGGCTGTGCAACAGCGCGGTCGGCGCGCTCTTCGGATCGCTGGTCAGGAACACGGCCGTGCCAGGGACGCGCTGCGGCGGCCTTTTTTCCAGCATGCGGACAAGATCGTCGAGCGTCGTCTCGCCCCGCCGCGTCTTGTCGTACAGAAGCTTGCTGCCGCGCCGCCAGGTGTACATCACCAGCATGACCACGCCGCCGAGCGCCAAGGGCACCCAGCCGCCCTCCACCACCTTGAGCAGATTGGCCGACAGGAAAACCAGGTCGACGAACAGGAACGGCAGCATCAGCGCGGCCGCTGCCACCGGCGACCAGCGCCACATCCGCCAGATCACGATGAACGCCATCATGCCGGTGACGACCATGGTGCCGGTCACCGCGATGCCATAGGCCGAAGCAAGCGCGCTCGACGAGCGGAACAGGGCGACCAAGAGCAGCACGCCGGCAAGCAGGAGCCCGTTGACCCGCGGCATGTAGATCTGGCCGGCAAGCTGCGCCGAGGTGTGGCGGATTTCGAACCGCGGCAAGAGCCCAAGCTGGATCGCCTGCCGGGTCATTGAATAGGCGCCGCTGATAACCGCCTGGCTGGCGATCACCGTCGCCAGGGCCGCCAGCACGACCATCGGAATTTGCGCCCAGTCCGGATAGAGCAGAAAGAATGGATTGGCGATCGCCTCCGGCCGCGCATAAACCAGCGCGCCCTGGCCCAGATAGTTCAGCGCCAGCGACGGCAGGACCAGCCCCAGCCAGGCCGACTGAATCGGGCCGCGGCCGAAATGGCCGAGATCGGCATAAAGCGCCTCGGCCCCGGTCACGGCGAGGAACACGGCGCCCAGCGTGTACAGCCCGATCATGCCGTGGTGCAGGAGAAAATTGGCGCCATAGTACGGATTGAGCGCATAGAGCACGTCGGGATCGGCGGCGAGCCAGAAGAAGCCCGTGAGCCCGATAACAACGAACCAGATCGACGTGATCGGACCGAACAACGCCGCGACGCGCGCGGTGCCGCGCGACTGCATGGCAAACAGTACCAGCAGGATGATGATGGTCAGCGGCACCACGTAATCGTGGAAAGCGGGCGTCGCGACGTTGAGGCCCTCGATCGCGGAGAGCACCGACAGCGCCGGCGTGATCACGGCATCGCCGTAGAACAAGGCGGCGCTGATGATGCCGAGCAGCGCAATCACGCCGGCAGCCCTGCCGACGCGGCCGATGGCGCGCGAGGCGAGCGCCATCAGGGTGAGTGTGCCGCCCTCGCCGTTATTGTCGGCGCGCAGCAGGATCACGACGTATTTCAGGGTGACGACGATGAACAGGGCCCACAGGATCAACGAGGTGACGCCGAGCACGACGCCACGCGCCAATTCCTCCTGGCCGTGCCTTAAGAGTTCGTAGCGGCCCGGGCCGGAAGCTGCGACGATCGCTTCGCGGAACGCGTAGAGCGGGCTCGTTCCGATGTCGCCGTAGACGACGCCGAGACTGCCCAGCGCCAAGCCCCAAAAACCGGCGCGCGAACGATGTTCGGCGTCGGCGCTGGCGGTCGAATCGCCCGCTCCGGGAGCGGCTACGCTGTCGGTCATGGATGGCGAAACGGGACGAGCCCTGCTCCTGATGAGCTACGCAATGATATGTGCGGGCTATAGGCGGCCGCCGCAACGGCGCCAAGGCCGCCCGCGGGCCGGGGCACTCCCCTAATACAATTCAGCTAAGGCTTCAAATCCGGCGGTACCGGCGGCGCCTCGCGCATGAGGGTGATGGTGACCCGGCGGTTGGCCGCAATATAGGGATCGTCCGGGAACAGCGGATCGGTATCGGCCTTGCCGGCAACCTCGTAGATGTTGTTCGAGGGCAGCCCCTCCTCTTCGAGGATACGACGCACCGCGTTGGCGCGGTCGGCCGACAGGTTCCACGGTCCGTAACCCGGTTTCGGCGGCGTCCTGGTCGCCGCGGTATGGCCGGTGATCGACACGCGGTAGGGTACCGCCTTCAAGGGGCCGGCAAGCTTTTGAATGATCTCGCGGGTGCGCGGGTACGGCTCCTTGGAGCCTTCCGGAAACATCGAGCGGCCGTCCTGATCGACGATCTCGATGTTGAAGCCCTCTTTGGTCTCTTCCATCATCACGTGCTTGGAGGCCTCGGTGAGTTCCGGCATGTCCTGCAGCGCCTGACGTAGCGACGCAGCGGCGAGCGCAAAGGCCTGATCCTGCTCCAGTTTGGCGCCGTAATCGTGCTTGCGGTCGTGCTCGTCGGGGGTGGGCGTGGCGGAGGCGTCTTCCGGCCGCACGTGGGCCGCGTTCTTCAGCTTCGGCCGGGTCGGCAGACCGTCGACCTCGATGACGCCCGAATAACGCACCGCGGTTTGCACGCCGAATGCGTCGCGCATCGAGCCGGCGACGATTTGCAGCTTCCTCTGGTCCTGGTTCGAGAACGCCACCAGCATGACAAAGAAGCTGACCAGCAATCCCATCAGGTCGGCGAAGGTGACGAACCAGCCGTGGCCGCCTGCATGCCCCTGTTCGCGCCGTGCCATGGTTGTTCCGTCCTCGCGCCACGGCCGATCAGGCCGGAGCCGGCTCCGGCTCCGGTTCTTCGGTGCGATGCTTCTCCGGCAGATAAGCGAGCAGCATTTCGCGCACCAAGGTCGGGCTCTTCGCTTCGCGGATCATCAGAATGCCGTCGATGATCAGCGTGCGGTTGATCTCTTCATCGACGAGCTTGAGATGCAACTTGTCGGCCAGCGGCAGGCACACCAGGTTGGCGGTCGCGGCGCCGTAGAACGTCGCCAATAGCGCTACCGCCATGAACGGCCCGAGCTTCGAAGGATCAGTCATGTTGGCGAACATTTGCACCATGCCGATCAGCGTGCCGATCATGCCGAAGGCCGGCGCGCAGTCGCCGACCGCGCGGTAGATTTTTTGACCTTCGTCCAGGTGGGTGAGAAAGTTGTCGCGATCGCGTTCGAGATTGTCGCGGATGAAACCGGCATCATAGCCGTCGGCGACGAAGCGGATGCCTTTGGCGAGGAAGGGGTCTTCGATCTCGACCTTCTCCAGCCCGAGCGGCCCCTGCTTGCGGGCGATGTCGGCCAGAGCGGCGACCTCTTCGACCAGTTCGCGCTGGGTGATCCGGCGCATGCTGAAGGCGAACTTGGCGCCGAGCGGCAGGCCATGAACGATCGAGGTCAGCGGGAAGCGGATCAAGGTCGCCGCGAACGAGCCGCCGAAAATGACGATGCAGGCGTGCAAGTCGAGAAACATCCTGAGGTCGCCACCCATCAGGATGAGCGTGCACAGCACGACGGCCCCGGCGAGCAGGCCAAGGCCTGTGGCAATGTCCATAAGAGAACCCCACGCACGCGACAGCAGGCCCTAACAGGCCCGTGCCGCAACCCTAGCGTCAGCGCGCTTAAGGGACGGTTACCGGCTTCGTCTCCGCGCCCTGGTCGGTCGGTCGGTACCTGTATTGACAATGTCCATACGACGGATCCATATAGGCCTGGATGGACCGGAATGGATGGCCCGGAATGGACGGCCGAGATGCCCGCGCCTGCGCGACGTAAAGATGAAGTGATCCAAATCCGCGCCTCCGCGGAGGCAAAAGCCATACTTAATCGGGCGGCGGCTCTGCGCGGTCAAAAGCTTTCGGAATTCATGCTGGAAAGCGCGCGACGCGACGCCGAGGAGGCAATCCTCGATCAGCGCACATTCTTCCTCGATGACGCGGCGCATGCGCAGTTTGTGGCCCTGCTCAACGCGCCGGCTAAACCGCCTGCCAAGGCCCGTGCCCGCTTGGGCCGCAAGCCGCCGTGGCAGGCGTGAACGCGGCACGGCCGGAATTTCTCGCTCCTGAGCCTCTCGGCCCCGACCACGATCTTTCCCATTTCAGCAACGGCATTCATCCCTCGCTCGACCAGTGGCTGCGTGAACGCGCACGGGCGAGCGAGGGTCTCTCCGCGCGGACGTACGTGGTCTGTATGGCCGAGGAGCCACTTCGCGTTATCGGCTATTTCGCCATTTCGACCGCCCTGGAAGAACGTATCGCACTGCCTTCCGCAAAGCTCCGCCGTGGAATGCCGGCAAAGGTGCCGCTCCTTTTGATCGGCCGTCTCGCCGTAGACGCAAGATTTCGGGACCGGGGATTGGGATCGGCCTTGCTGGCCGACGCGCTGCAGCGGTGTGTCGCTGCGTCCAGCATCGTCGGCGCGCGCGCCGTGATCGCCCACGCCATCGACGATGCCGCGGTCCGATTTTATGAGCACTGCGGCTTTATTCGCAGCCAACTCGGCGAGCGGGTCATGCTGATGCCGATGGAGATGGCGCAGTCACTACTTGCCGGATAACGAGCCGTATTCCGCGCCATGCCGCGACCGATCGCCGACCCCCGTGACCGGCGCGCAAAAAAGCAGCACAATGCGATAAAGCGCGACGGCTGCGGCTGGGCCGCAAGCCTTTAAGGAGAAAGCGATGCGCGAGATCGGCCATTTCATCGGCGGCAAACAGGTGAAGGGAACGTCGGGGCGCGCCGGCGACGTGTTCAACCCGAACACCGGCGAGGTGCAGGCCAAGGTCGCCTACGCCAAGCATTCCGAGGTCGAGCATGCCATCGCGGTGGCCGAGACGGCGCAGCCGGCCTGGGCCGCGGTCAATCCGCAGCGCCGCGCCCGCGTGCTGATGAAATTTCTCGACCTGGTGCAGAAGGAATTCGATTCGCTGGCGCGGCTGCTGTCGTCCGAGCACGGCAAGACCTTCGCCGATTCCAAGGGCGACATTCAGCGCGGCCTCGAAGTCGTCGAGTTTGCCTGCGGCATTCCACACCTGCTCAAAGGCGAGTTCACCGCGGGCGCCGGCCCCAACATCGATCTGTTCTCGCTGCGCCAGCCGCTCGGCGTGGTCGCCGGCATCACGCCGTTCAATTTTCCGGCCATGATCCCGATGTGGAAATTCGCCCCGGCGCTCGCCTGCGGCAACGCTTTCATTCTCAAGCCGTCGGAGCGCGATCCGTCGGTGCCGATGCGGCTTGCCGAGCTTCTGGTCGAGGCCGGTCTACCGGCCGGCGTGCTCAATGTCGTCAACGGCGACAAGGAAGCGGTCGACACGCTCTTGACCGATCCACGCATCCAGGCGGTCGGCTTCGTCGGCTCCTCGGCGATCGCCGAATACGTCTATGCGACGGCGGCGGCGAACGGCAAGCGCGCGCAATGTTTCGGCGGCGCCAAGAACCAGATGATCATCATGCCGGACGCCGACATGGATCAGGCGGTCGATGCGCTGATCGGCGCCGGCTACGGCTCGGCCGGCGAGCGCTGCATGGCGGTGTCGGTGGCGGTGCCGGTCGGCAGGAAAACCGCCGACGTTCTGCTCGAAAAGCTGGTGCCGCGGGTGGAAAGCCTGAAGATCGGGCCGTCGACCGACGCGCAGGCCGATTTCGGCCCGCTGATCACCCGCGCGCATCTCGACAAGGTGAAGAGCTACGTCGATCTCGGCGTCAAGGAAGGCGCCAAGCTGTTGGTCGACGGCCGCAATTTCAAAATGCAGGGCTACGAGAACGGTAACTTCATGGGCGGCTGCCTGTTCGATCACG
>JASHSE010000596.1 GCA_030036975.1 Xanthobacteraceae bacterium
GCGTTGGGCGAGTTGCTTTCCTTTGCGGCGAAGCGGAGTCTCGACGCAACGGAAATTCAGCTCGGCCACGATCGGAATCAGTACGGCCGCCGCCAAAGCATAGGCGAAACGAAACCACGGCTCTGCGGCTTGTTCAGGTATGAGATGCCACGCTCGAAAACCCATGTCCTGGATGAATCCAAAGACCGGAATGTGAATCAGGTAGATGCCATACGAACGCGATCCTATCCACGCCAACACGACGCGCAACGGCCGCGAGACTGGAAGAACGTAGCCGGCATGGAACGACGCCAGAAATACCAGACCCGCAGAGATCAAGGCGACCGAGCTTTCAGCTCTAAAATGTGGCACCAGGTGGTACGCGTGCATCAAGTTGATGAGCAGAAAAACCAGGACCGCGTTTATGCTCAGGGCGACTATTGGGCGCCGGCAGAACTTCGGTTCCCATTTGAAGTAAGTGGCCGATCCGCAAAATATGCTGATCAGACAGCCCCACATCAGGGCATCGGAGCGTGTATTCCAGAGGTAAGGATGCTCGAACAGCGAACGATCCGGAAATACCTGCGCAAAAATAAGCGCAATCAGGACCAGCGGCCGCCATCGACCACGAAAGAAGAACAGGAACAGCGGGAACAGCAAATAGAATTGATCTTCCAGCGCCAGCGACCAATACTGTGCATTGCCGCCCAGGCGTCCGCTGGCGAAGGCAAAATTGGTCGTGTTCGTCATGATAAAAATTGCGCTGCTAACATTGCCCTCGAACGAGTAGAACCAGCCGGTGTGATTGAAGGCCCAGCTGCAACCAATCGCGATCAGCAGCCAAAGCCATGCCGACGGCACGAGTCGGAAAATACGGCGGACCCAAAAGGCTCGCACCGCCCGCCACCATTGGCCGTCGCGGCGGCTCTGGTCAAAGAACGGCTGAAAGCTTTGGCAGATGACAAAGCCGGAAATGCAGAAGAACAGGTCGACGCCGGTGCCGCCGCCGAAGTAAGAGACAGGCTTCCATGCGACAAATTTCGCGGCGTGCTGGAGGACAACCAGGATTATCGCCACCGCCCGCAGATACTCGATCTCAAGATTGATGTCGTGGGAGTACGTCCAACGACTGGCCGCTCCAGGTCGATCGCCAAACCCTGGTCGTGAAGCGAATTGCACCACCCAACCCCAAAACCTCTGGCTTGGAATAGCGCAAAGACGCGGCGCAAGTCGAACGGTATTTTGGGAACCCCGGATGCCGGCGCGTAGCGACCGCTCCGGGCCAGGACGGACCGGGTCGGATCCATGCTTGCACGTCTGCTGGTCCCCAATAGCCGCCGCCCTGCGTGCGACCTCGCCCGCCAACAGTCATGGGCATCAACTGCATGGCGCGGATAGCGCAAGTCATCGGGCGAGCCGGCTTTTGGCGCGCGTCCAAAGCCCGAGGCCTAGATGGGGTAAACGCCGTTCGAGCGCCGCAATCCACGGCGAAGCGGTCAGCTTTTTGCAGAGCGCGTCGGCGTCAATTCGTGCAGAGATGACATCGCGAAACTCTCGAACCAGTGCGATGGCAGGGCCGACGAGGCCGTAGACGTCGAAAATCGCGATCGTCTTCAAGATCGTATCCGGCGCAGGCTTGCTGTTTCGCCGCTCGTCCACGAGGCGGCGCGAAAATAATACGTTGCCTGTTCCGTTCCAGGGTTGATCGGCCCTCAGCGCCCGGCTGAGCGCAAGGTCGGCCACTTGCAAACCTCGATCAACCAGCACCGTGTTGATCGCCGCGAAGTGCGAATATGGCAGCCCCGGGCGGACATGAAAGTGAGTCTCGATGTCGGCGCCCAACAGCTCGCACGCTTTCAGATACGCGAGGCCGCCCGTCAAAATTTGCGGCTCGTAGTTTTCGCAATCGATCTTTATGAAATCCGCGGGCAGCAAGGCACGCTTTGCCCACAGCGTATCGAGTCGCGCCATTGGGGCTCGGTGTGCGCCGTCGGAGGATACCCGGGTTTCATTCGCATTGTCGGGAACGTGAAGCGTGCACTCGCCGTCATGGTCGCCGAGCGCGAGCTTGAAATAATGATGCCGCTGGTTCGGCGCGCTGACCTCTGCGGTGGCGTCGAAGCCGTAGACTTCCAGCACCGATTCGAGTGGACGCCAGCGCGAGTGAATCCCGCCGCGGACGCCGATATCGACGAGGACAAACGCGCTGTCGAGCGCGCCGGACTTGGCGATGAAGCTCGCCGCCAAGCCTGAACTCTCGGAAAGCTCCACGAAAGGCTCTCCCGATCAGGTTCGCTCAAGGCGTGTCGAACTTGTACCAGACCATCAAATTTCCTGAATAGAACGCGCCGTCTGGTTGGCACGTCAGATGCACATCGACATGCGTCCGGGGCATCGGCTGTCCTGCCGGAAATTGCATGCCGCTGTCGTCGGGGAATCGTTGTTCGGTGTGCACGGTCAGGTACGTTTTGCCAAATGGCAGCGACCGCCCGGCGAAAGCGTAGCGGTAGGGCGTCATGGGATCGCCGTTGTAGCTGTTGCCGACGAAGATCATTGCGAGTTTGGCAAAGCGGTTTTGCCACTTATCCGTCACGATCACCGCGTCGGCCGATACGGCGACGAACCGGATTGGCAGCTTTTCCCAGGCGCCCACGGCAAACGCGACATCGAACCATCCGGGATAATCGTAGTTGGGGCGTCCGCAAGCACCTTCAAAGGCGAAGGCGCGGCTGCACAGCGTTGGATTTTTCAACTCCGGTCCGCCGCCGCCGCACTGTGCTGCGCGCGCGGCGGCTGACCAAAATAGAACCAGGACGACCTCATACGCAGCCGACACGGCAGCCGGTAATGTCGGCGTCCAGATCGAGAGCGGCAACAACTCGCGAACGCTGATCGGTTGGATTTATACGAATGCGACGAATGAGTTTCAGCCCGCAAAGGTCAACTCATGGTTCAATCAGGCCACCTCTACACCGGTTAACTTTGGGCCGCTTACGAACAATACGATCACTGGAACTACAAGCTATAAAATGTTCGGCTATGGAGGCTCGTTTGCCTACGTCCCCATCCGCAGCGGAACCCTCATCATCAGCGGCAACTTTCGCTCCCTGGGCACCTCGATCTCCGCGGCTGACGGCGACGACTATGCAATATATTATGGCACCGGATCGGCGCCCGCCAACGGCGCCGCCGTTACTGGAACGCCGGCTTTCGGCATCCAGTGCAGCACGCCAAACGGCGTTACCAATTTCTATCCGATCGCGGGAACGGTTTCCGGCCTGAGCATCGGCACGCCTTATTGGTTCGACCTCGCTGGCCTGCTCGGCGCGAGTTCGGCGACCATGCAGCTGTATGGTCCGGCATTTTTCCTTTTGGAGCTGTGATGCGATCGTCGCCACGAGAGCGCACGATCGCGATGCTGCGTAAGCCGTAGCGCTGCCCGGCGCGGCCGTTTCCTTCCTCGAACAAAAAGGTGACTGATGCGAGCGCTTCTCGCCGCGATGATCTTTTGCCTCGGCGCCACGCCGTCGCTTGCCGATCTGGCAAGCTGCTACGGCCGCGAGCATCATCAGTGGCGTACCGCGACCGGTGCTCTGTACGACCCGTCGCGGCTGACCGCCGCGCATCGCTCGTGGCCATTCGGCACGCGCGTGCGGGTCACCAACCTGCACAACGGCCGCTCCGTCGCCGTCATCATTGACGACCGGGGTCCTGCCGCCTGGACCCATCGGACCATCGATCTTTCGCTCGGCGCCTGCCGCGCCATCGGCAATCGCGGCTTGGCCCGCGTCTTCCTGCAAATCATCGGAGATCATCATGAAGCGCATTCTCGCCTTCGTCCTCGCCGTCATGTTCGGCGCCGCCGAGGCTGCAGCCTGCGCGCAGACCGCAAGCGAACGTGCCGCCTGCAAGCCGGACGTGTTCCGGCTGTGCGCTGCGAGCGAGATTGCGGCCGCGGCGCTCGGCGACCGCACCGGCATTTACGCGTGCTTTCGCGCCCACCGCCATGACTTGTCGCCGGCCTGCGGCCGCGTCCTGAAAAATCACGGATACTGACCATGGGCGATGACAGGAAGTTTCAGCGCGCCACGGTGAAGCTGATCGTCTCCGTCGCGATCGTTGGTGCGATTGTTCCGATGACGCGATGGGCGTCCGCGCACGATGACGGCCGCTTCGCATCGTCGCCGCTCAAGCCGTGGTTCGATCAGCTTAAAAGCGGCAACGGGCTGTGCTGCAGCTTTGCCGATGGCGTCACGGTCGAGGACGTCGATTGGGACGTGCATGACGGCCATTACCGCGTGCATCTCGACGGTCAGTGGATACCGGTGCCCGACGACGCGGTGGTGACCGAACCGAACCGCTACGGCCGCGCCGTGGTGTGGCCGTATCAGGACACCAGCGGCGCCACGCGAATCCGCTGCTTCATGCCCGGCGCGGGCAGTTGAGCTTTGTTCGTGTCATCGCGGGCGCGCCGACGCAGCGTCGTGCGGGCCGCAAACCCAGACAACGCCAATGGAGACAGCTATGGCGATCATTCCGCTCGTCGCCGACATGGCGCATTTCAACCCGGTGAATTTCACCGAGCTGAAAAACGCCGGCTTCGTCGGCATCATTCATAAGGCGCGGCAAGGTGTCGGCGTCGGCGATCCGAAATATGCCGCGCGTATGGCGGCGGCAAAGAACGCCGGGCTGCGCTGGGGCGCCTACGATTTCGCGACGCATGACGACGTCGCCGCCAACGTCGCCGCCTTTCTCGCCACCGCGCGGCTCGAGCCGACCGACAGCGCGTGGCTCGATTTCGAGGATAACGCGCATTCGCAGATGACCGCCGGCCAGGCTTACGAGTTTTTGGACCGCGTCGTGCAAAAGCGCGGCCGCGCCTGCGGCATCTATGGTGGCAATCGCATCCGCGAGCAGATCGACACGCACGATCCGAAATGGATCGACATGGCGCAATGCGCGCCGCTGTGGCAGTGCCGCTATGTCAAATTGCAGCCGGCGGACAATGCGGAGCTGTTCCGGGTCATTGCGCCGATCCCGCCGTGGACGAAAAATTTTCTCATCCAATACACCGGCGACGGCGTCGGCCCGCGGCCGCACACCGCACCGGGCTTGGCGAACGGCGCCGACCTCAACGCGTTCAATGGCACCGCCGCAGAGCTTGCCGCCGCATGGGCGGGCCGGGCGACACAGGCGCCGACGCGAGAGGCCGCATCACTCACCCACCATGTGTAATCCCAGCCAAAGGAGCTTCGCGTGAACTCTGTCTTGACCAACTGGAAGACCACTCTTGCCGGTGCGGCGACGATCCTGACCGCGCTTGGCGACATCGCAAGCCATCTTTCAACCGGCAGCATCGGATCCGGCTCGATCGAAACGGACATCGTGACCATTCTCGCCGGCTTCGGTCTTGTCGCCGCAAAAGACGCGAACAGCAAATAAAACGCTTCTGAACGTACCCGGATCGCTAGCATGAGGGACTAGGGCTGTCGGGCAATCTCAATTTCCCTCGGAGCCAATCGACATGAACGAGATCGTCACCGCAATCACCACCGCGCTTCAGTCCGGCAACACCGGCTTAGCGACGACCTTGACGCAACTGCTGCACGTCGGCTCGTCGCAGCAGGGCCTTGACTTCAAGAACAAGACCATGACGACGACCTGGTACAGTAACAACCAGACGACGGCCATCAGCTTGGTCGCGTCCGGTTGGACCATCATTCCGGGCTAGCGATACAGGCTCCGGCCCGGATCGGTGCTCCGACGCTGCCGGCAAAGATCATTGTTGATCTTGCGCCGGCAGCGCAGCCGCGATCCGTGCCGCAGCATGGCGCGGATCATGTCGGCCGCCTCAAGAGATGACGCGAAGGTTGCCTGATGCCCGGAAAACTCGACGATATCAGCGAAGCGATCGGCCGGCTGCGCGCCAGCGTTGCCGATATCCAGCGCCGCATTACCGATAATCAGCGACTGCAGGAGGAGCGCTACGCCGACCAGCGCGCCGCGCTGCGCGATCTCGCACAAAAACTCGACAAGCACGCGGCCTCGATCGAGACCATACGGCCGACCGTCGCCGCGCTCGAGCTGGCGCGCTCCAAGCTCGTCACCTGGGCGTCGATCGGATTTGCCAGCGTCGTGTTGCTGGGCTGGATCGTGGAAGCCGCCATCAAATGGCTCGTCACCGCGATCCTCTCGCACTTTCAATGAGCGAGTAACGAGCAGCTCTCAAGCCGGAAAATTGAGGAGCCGCAGCCGTGCCCCAAACCATTGCGGGCGAGCACGCGGCCGCGGCTGCAATCAATGCGACGCAGCGATAAACCGCGCCGCACGCCATCGGGGTTGCAGCAGCGCCTCAGCTATGGGCGCCGCCCAAAGCCACCGCGCAAGCCTCCCGCAATGAGCGAGATGAGAAACAGCACGATGGCGACAAAAAATACGATCTTGGCGATGCCCACCGCGGCGCCGGCAATCCCGCCGAAACCCAGGATAGCGGCGATCAGCGCGATGATCAAAAGCGTAACGACGAGGCTCAGCATGGGCGCGCTCCCTGACGGTTGTCGCGCAGACAACTCGCGACAGGGCGCGGCGGTTCCTTAAATTTGCCCGGCGGTTCCGGCGCCGAGGGCTTTGATGCCGGCGCACACCTTCAAATCTGGTCCGGGTCGTCCTTTGGCGGAAACAGCAGAACGGCCAACACGACGGCCAGCGCAATCCCGGCGTAGACCTGCGGCTGAGACTGCTGCAGCGCCAGCGCGACCTGACCGCATAGGCGGTCGAAAGCGATAAGAACGGAAGCAGGATCGCCCATCATGGTGAGCCCCTCAAAACACGCAGCAGACGACTTGCACGTGAAGAGCGCGTCTCATGCGGGTCGAAACGAGCGAAAGTGTGGCTGGGCGCGAGATCACACTGAGTAGCTTGACGGGGGTGAGGGGCGGTCAGGCGGGAACTTGCCATAACGGCGCCCGTCATCGGCAGCTTTTATGACATTTGCGAGTGGAGGCGAGCCGTGCTGGATCATCAGTACCGCGGCGGATCGCGCGCGTTTGAACGCTACGCGCCCATCAGCTCCGTGCTCAGAATCGCGCCGGAGGGACTGGTCTTGGGCGCAGGCACGGTGCTGCTCCCAGCCGATGCACCGCGCCGGCTGCAGAGCCCAAAGGGCTGCGCAGCGCGGCTCCTGACGCTTTTGTCGGCCGCCTACGGCCGCGCGGTGCCAGCGGCGGTGCTCGGCAACATCGAGCGCGCTGCGAGAGCGTGGAATCAGGGCGACGATTGCCTCGCCTATATCCACTTGGCGCATGCGCGCCTCGGCGAGCTGCCGTACCCGCACGACGCCGCCCGGCGTCTCTTGATCGTCGACGCATTCCTGAAAGCAGGCGGCAGCCCGCGGACTGTATTCAACGGACTGAAGCTCGACGCTCCGTACATCGACGCGCTCGAAAAAGAATACAATCCGGCAGAGGCCCGCGTACCCGCGGGCAGCGGTAAGCCAAGCGGCGAGTGGACGCACGACGGTGGAGCAGCAAAGCCTCCGGTGCCGAGTTTCGCGCCCGGCGCCGCGAGTTGGCTCGACACCCTCACACCGTCTGCGGCGCTATCGCTCGGTCGATACGCAGCGAGCGTTCTCACAGGAGTAGGCGGTGCGGCTGCGGTCTTCGGCCTGCTGTTCATCCCATCGCCCAATGACATTCACGTCGAAGGCGAAGTCCAGGGCATACCCGGCCTCCGCTACTCCTGGAATCGCGACGAAGGGCTGCTCCACTTTACCTATGATTCTGGCGATGGCGAGCAACGTACTTTCGCAGCCTATGTTGACGGCGATACGTTTCGCAACGAACAGGGTCGGGTCATCGGCCGCTTGCTTTCCGATGGCGGCGTTCTGATTGACTCGGCTGTGGCGTCTCCCGATCTGGTGAAAGACGACATGCCGAGGCTGTGTCCGATACCTGGACCCGATAAGCCAAATATGCGGGGCCGAGAATATGAGAACTACGTGAAGCTCTTCGTCAATCCACCTCCCAACACGACACCGTCAGGCATCGGCTTTCAACTGCCGAATCCGGAAGCTCCCGGCACGGTGGTCCATTATGATGATTGTCGGCTTACGACTGGCATGATGGCCGAGGCCAAGGGACCCGGGTATGATGGGCTTCTGGCGGCAAGCAAGCCCGGGCCTGTCCCAGAATGGACCACGGTTATTCGGGAATGGTGGGCAGAATCCGGGCGGCAAGTCGCCGCGAGCGATGGCCGTCCCATAAGATGGTATTTCGCGGACCTGGCGGTGGCGCAATTTGCTCGGCAGCTGTTTGACAGCGACCTGGACGGAGTCCGCCAGAGAATCGAGGTCGTATTTCTACCATGGTCGAAGAGGGGGCAGTAATGAACGAGGTTCCGTTTGATTATTATATACGCACGCATCTCGCGCGCAGTGAAGGCAGCCCCCGTTCGATCGGTGACAGGTTCATCCGCACGCTTGATGCTCTCAGCGAAAGCGGGCCGTCGATCTTCGCCAATTGGGAGATTACGGACCATTCCACAAAATCTTCAGTGCCGCTCGCGGCGGCGCGCTCACGCATCGCCACGATGGTCGAGAATAATGTCGCCCGCGGCGAACTGGGCGAGCCGGACCCCGACTACGGCTACGATGTTTGGGCGTTCACGCGCGTCGATGATCGATCGCGCGAGATACATTTGTGGATCAAAGCCGGTGGCAAGCACGCTGGGCACGTCTGGCTGCGTACCGGAGCCTACAATTTTCCCGTCGATTTGTCGATCGTAACCTTTCCAATCTTCAAGGCTGCGTTGCTTGCGCTTGCCGCCAATTGGACGCTGCCCTGGAACTCGGCCCACGCGTTCAGGTCGAACTACGCCATGGTGCCGGTGCACGGCGGCGCCGGGTATAAGCTGGAAAGCCGACCGATGCTGCCGCAAGAGCCGACGTTTCCCCGTTCGCCATTCGAAATCCCGTGGATCGGATATCTGTCGGCCGCTCTTTCCGCCGGCCTCAGACTGTCCCCCGAAATTGCGACCGAACGTGTCCTCGACGGCGGACTTCTGATGATCGCGACCAAGGACCGCCTCGATCCCGATAATCCTGAACACCTGCGGCGCGCGCGCATCATCGCCGAGACGATGATCGCGTGCACCGGTTGGCAGCCGCGCGGCACCAAGCGGGGCTGATTGGGCGAGCTACCCCAGCCTCGAAGCTCACTCCCAAAATCCTTACTGAACACACGCCCGGCGACGGGTCGCTGATGAGAGTCACTACCGACGGGTTCGATCCAACCAACCCCGAGCACGTGTGGCGCCTGCGCATTCACGCCAAAACCTTGATCGCTTGTGCTGAGTCATCGTTGTGATGTGGATAAAATGAGCCTGCTGCGAAACCCATGTGGCGTTGAAGATGACGCCCGCAATAGCGCTCGGCATTGCCGATCACATGTGGACGCTCGGCGAGCTAATCGACTCATTAGGATCAATCTTATCCCGGACGAATAAGGAGTTTTTTGTCATCATGGCACATGTTGCGGCGAAGATTCAGCGGATACAACTCTTTCAATCTGTGAATACGGCAGGCTTCGAAAAAGAGCTCACAGATGTTTCCCGCAAATACGGAATCGGAATCACCGGCTCCGTGACTCTCTTTGTGATGGAGCCCGAAGACTTCGAACGAAAATATGTGTCAAACAGCGAGAGCAGTCTCGATTTCGTTTAGGGCAGTTTCACGCTCAGGCCGGAATTGGGTCCTGGCGGCAAGCCGAGGGCTGTATCGACGCCGACATTTGCTCTCAGATCGTCCATGAGAGCTTGCGCCGAGATTCTCTGCCCAATTTTGGCTTTGGATTCCGGCCTCGGATTGTCCACCTCTTTCGCTCGATAGATCACGAGCTCGGTGATGTTTTCCGCAAGTGCCCGAACGTAAAGACCGCGAATGTAAAAGCGGTTGAACTCGCCTTCGGCCATAGTGTCGGCTGCGGTTACAGGCACACGGGCCATAGTAAAGCCGCCCTTTGGTTTACGGCGTTCCTCCATGGCATTCAGCCGACCGGCTGCACGAAGCCCGCTCGCGAGCCAAGTATCGTCTTTATCTTCTGCAGCCGAATAGATCAGTTTCGGATAGTCGGTGCGGCCGACCACACTTAGTCGATTGCTGATGTAAAGCTTGTTGCTATCTGCATCGGATTTGATTTTCATTCGTCATCTGGGCGCGCGTCTTGGCGTCCAGATTTTCAAACTTGAATGCCATGATCTTACCCCACTGGTTCGACCGCAGGGAGATAGGAACTGAGCGATATAACTTTGAGTCAGTATTGCTGACTTATTATGCTAGTCGGTTGCTTTTGCCGGGTCCCTTTGCGGGCAATATGGACCAGTACCCATCCAGACAAGTTTCTAACCGCGCCAGCAAATTGCACATCCGCTTGGGATCACATTCAACCGCCGAATGACGTGAAGCAGCTTGTAAGTCGGAAAGCGGTGGCTGGGGCGCCTGGATTCGAACCAAGACAGGCAGAGTCAGAGTCTGCAGTGCTACCGTTACACCACGCCCCATTGCGATACGCGGACCGGCTTGATGGGCGCTAGATAACCCGGCGCCGCGCGGAGAACAATA
>JASHSE010000597.1 GCA_030036975.1 Xanthobacteraceae bacterium
GGTGATCGACACCGAGCCCGGCGTGCTCGGCATCCATCTGGAAGGTCCGTTTCTGTCGCCCGAAAAAGCCGGCGTTCACGACATGACGGCGCTGCGCCGCCCCACGACGGACGACCTCGCCCTGATCACCGCTCCTCGTCGCGGCGTGACGCTGGTCACGCTGGCGCCCGAACAAGTTCCCGGGGATTTCATTGCAAAGCTCACAGCCGCTGGCGTGCGCGTCGCGCTCGGCCATTCGATGGCGACCTATGCGCAGACCAAAACGGCAATGACCGAAGGTTTGAGCGGCTTCACGCACCTGTTCAACGCCATGCGGCCGCTCGCCGCAAGAGAGCCAGGACCGATAGCGGCGGCGCTGGAATCGCCCGATGCGTGGTACGGCCTGATCGCCGACGGCGTTCACGTCGCCGCCGCGATGCTGCGCCTTGCGCTACGCGGAGCCGGCCGGCCGATCCTGGTAAGCGACGCGATGCCGCCGGTTGGCGGCACGGCTTGTTCGTTCCGGCTCTACGGCGAAACGATCACGGTCCGGAACGGCCGCTGCAGCCGGGCCGATGGCACCCTCGCCGGCGCCTTTCTCGACATGGCCGGCGCGGTGCGCAATTGCGTGCGGCTCTGCGACGTACCGTTAAGCGATGCGCTGCGCTTTGCAACGAAAAATCCAGCCGAGTTTCTCGGCCTCGGCGGCGTGGTGGGCGGGCTGGCGCCCGGCCTGCGCGCCGACATGATCGCGCTCGATCCCGCGGCCATCACGGTTTTGGACGGCTGGGTCGCCGGCGAGAACCTCGGCGTGGAGCCGCGCCGGGTAGCCCATCACCCTTGAGCGACAGGAATTGCCACGTACCTCGTGCCTTGCGGGCTCTTGACGCGCATCAGCACGGAGTGCCGCCCCTGCGATTTGGTCTGGTTGATAGCCTCGCGCACCTGCGATGGCGTTTGCACCGCCTTGCCGCCGACGTCGAGGATGACGTCGCCGGTCTCCACGCCGTTCTGCGCAGCCGGGCCGTTCGGATCGACGTTGAGCACTACGACGCCCTCTTTGCCGGTACCCTCGACATCCTGAGCAGGCGCCAAGCTCATGCCGAGATGCTGCTCCGGGCTCGGCTCCTGACGCTGCTGCGGAGGCTGCGCATTGGCCTCCTCCTCCTGCTTCGGCATGGTCGCCAGCGTCAACTCGATGTTCTGGGTTTTGCCGTCGCGGAGGATCGTCAACTTGGCCGAACTGCCGGGCGCCGTCTTTGCGATCTGCTGTGCTAACGCGCGCGCATCCTTGATCGGGGTGCCGTTGACTTCGGTGATGACATCGCGCGCCTTGATTCCGGCCTTGGCGGCCGGGCTATTCGGCTCGGGCTGATCCACCAGCGCACCTGCGGCCTTGTTCAGGCCCAAACTGTCGGCGATCGCCGCGGTGACCGGCTGCACCTGGACGCCGAGCCAGCCACGGGTGACAAAACCCTTCTGCTTGAGTTCGTCGACGACCAGCTTGGCGGTGTCGGCGGGAATATCGAAGCCGATACCGACCGAGCCACCGGACGGCGACACGATCGCCGAGTTCACGCCGATCACCTTGCCGTCCGTGTTGAAAGCCGGCCCCCCTGAATTGCCTTTATTGATGGGAGCATCGATCTGTAAGTAATCGTCATACGGGCTGGCGCCGATCTCGCGGCCGCTGGCCGAAACGATGCCCGCCGTCACGGTGCCCCCGAGCCCGAACGGATTGCCGACCGCGACGACCCAGTCGCCGACGCGCGGCCGCTGGTCGGCGAACTGGACGTAGCCGAATTGCTTGCCGGCATCGACCTTGAGCAGTGCGATGTCCGTCTTCGGGTCGGTACCCACCACCTTGGCGGTATAGATGCTGCCGTCGTCCGTCGTCACCTGCACGGTCTTGGCGTGGTCGACCACGTGGTTATTGGTCACCGCGTAACCATCCGGCGAGATGAAAAATCCGGAACCTTCGCCGGTAATCACCTGCTTGGATTCTCCGTGCGGTCCGAAAAAGAACCTATAGAACGGCGAATTGCGCGGAATGGCTTCATTATTTTCATTATTGGCGCTGTTCTGCTCCTCGATCTTGACCCGGACGGAAATGACCGCCGGTTTCACCTTGGCTACCAGATCGGCAAAACCCGGCGGCGTTTCGGCGGCATAAGCCGGGGCAGGACCCGTCAGGCCGATCGTGCCTCCGGCGAATCCGAGTGGTCCGGCGACGGCGATGGCGATGGCGGCCGCCGAGGACAGCAAGACCATCCGAAGCCGGCCGGAGGTTTGGTTGCGGCAATCACCGGTACGGGGATCAGGTTCTGCCGACATAGCGGGACTCCATCATCTCTTGTGGGCCGCCTTACGTCCGCGGCGCTACTGCTTCACTTTGCAAACGCCGCGTCGGCGCGCCGGCTCCGCCGCCGCAAAATTAAAAATTCTTAAGTTGCCCTTGACCTTTGGCGTTGCTTCGGTCTGCCGTCGCCCTTGCATTTGCGGAACTTACGGGAGACATTCCGGGTCGTTACGCGTTGCTTTGGGCAGTAGCTTTCATTTTAGGCAGGCCTCTGCATGGCGCTTTTCCAAAAAACCGGTTCGCGACGCCGCATTGCCATGTTCGGAGCGCTTGTCGTTATCGTTCTCATCGTCGTTGCGGCGCGGCTAGTTGGCGGCCGTAGCCAGCCAGCACCCGCCGCACCGGCCGTGCCGGTGACGGCCGCCGTCGTGACGCGCCAGGACGTTCCGGAAACCATTAACGCCGTGGGGACGGTCCAATCGATCGACAGCGTCAATATCGTGCCGCGCGTCATGGGCACGATCGACAAGATCGAGTTCACGCCCGGACAGATCGTCAAGCAGGGCCAGGGGTTGTTTGTGATCGATCCGCGGCCGTTCCAGGCCGCGCTCGATCAGGCGCAGGCGCAATTGCAACATGACGAGGCAGTGCTCAAGGAGGCGCAGCTTGATCTGCAACGCTACCAGACGCTGGAGCAGCAGAACTCGATCGCCAAGCAGCAAGCCCAGGACCAGGAATTCGTAGTCGAGCAGGACAAGGGCACCGTGCAACTCGATCAGGCGAACGTCGAGACCGCGCAGCTCAATCTGCAATATGCCCACATCACCTCGCCGATCACCGGACGCGCCGGGCAGCTCATGGTCGATCTCGGCAATCTCGTCGGTCCCAGCCAAACTTCAGCGGGAACGGGTACGACGTCCACTACGAGCACGACCACGGGCGGGCAGACGTCCGGCAGCCCTTTGGTCTCGATCGCGCAACTCCAGCCGATCTGGGTAACGTTCAATGTCCCGCAGGACCGGCTCGATGAGATCCAGCACAACCAAGCGGCCGGCGCGCTCCAGGTTGGCGTCTATACCCAGGACCGCAAGCCGATCGAGACTGGAAAGCTCACGTTGATCGACAATCAGGTCAACACCGCGACCGGCACTATTTTGCTGCAAGCCACCTTCGACAACAAAGACCTCCGGCTGTGGCCCGGTGAATTCGTACGGGCAAGCCTCACGGTGTCGATGCTGCACGACGTCGTGACGGTGCCGGCGCCGGCCATCATGGCTGGGCCGAGCGGCTCTTACGTTTATGTGATCGATAACGACAACAAGGTTCGCCGGGTCGACGTCACGCCGGGCCACCGCCAGGGCGGCGTTACCGTGATCCAAAAAGGCCTGTCCGGCGGCGAAAAGGTTGTCACCGACGGACAGTACCGGCTCGCCAGCGGCGTCACGGTCGCCGTGCAGCAGACCACGCAACCAGCAGTGCCGGAGGCCGAGGCTCAGGCGGACTAGCCGCGATGAACGTTTCAGAAACCTTCATCCGCCGACCGATCGCCACGACGCTGCTCATGGCTGGCATTTTGCTGTTCGGCCTGGTGGCTTACGAGCTGTTGCCGGTCGCGGCATTGCCCAACATCGATTTCCCCACCATCGTCGTCACCACGCAACTGCCCGGCGCCAGTCCCCAGACCATGGCGGCCACCGTGGCGACGCCGCTCGAAGATCAGTTCACCGCGATACCCGGCCTGTCGCAGATGACCTCGACCAGCGGATTGGGCCAGACCACCATCACGCTGCAATTCGATCTGAGCCGCAATATCGACGGCGCGGCGAGCGACGTTCAGACCGCGATCAACGCGGCCAGCGGACTATTGCCGAAAAACCTGCCGACGCCGCCGACCTACCGCAAGACCAATCCGGCGGAGCGGGCGATCCTGATCTACGCCGTGTATTCCGACGCCATGCCGCTCTATCAGATCGACGCCTACGCCAACGTCCTCCTGGCGCAGTCGCTGTCGACGGTGCCCGGCGTCGGCCAGGTCGACATCGCCGGCCAGCAGCTGCCGGCGATTCACGTGCGGGTCGACCCCCAGGCTTTGGCTTCGCGGGGCCTGAGCCTCGCCCAGGTGCAGACCGCCCTCTCCAATGCGACCCTCGATTCACCCAAAGGCAACCTGGAAGGACCGCAGCAACAATTCACGCTCGACACCAACGATCAACTGTTCGACCCCAACGACTTCCGCCAGATCATCCTGGCCTACCAGAACGGCGCGCCGGTCAAGGTCGGCGACGTCGCCAGCGTCATCAATTCCTCGGTCAACCCGCGCACCGGCGCCTGGTTTAACGACAAGCCATCCGAACTGCTGCTGATCAGGCGCGAAGCGGGCGCCAACACCTTGCAGGTCGTCGATCAGATCAAGTCGATACTGCCGGGCCTGCTGCAGTCGATCCCACCGTCGGTGCATGTCGATCTGGTCAGCGATCGCTCGGAAAATATCCGCGCCTCGGTCCAAGATGTCGAGATGACGTTGCTGATCACCGGCGTCCTGGTGGTGCTGATCATTTTCGCTTTTCTGCGTACGCCGTGGGCGACGTCCATTCCCAGCGTAACGGTGCCGTTGTCGATCATCGCCACCTTCGGCGTCATGTATCTGTTCGGCTACAGCATCGACAATCTGTCATTGATGGGACTGACCATCGCGGTGGGCTTCGTGGTGGACGATGCCATCGTCATGATCGAGAACGTCGTACGCTACATCGAGGCGGGGCAGTCCGCCTTCGAGGCCGCTCTGATCGGTGCCGGCCAGATCGGCTTCACCATCATATCGATCACGTTCTCCCTGATCGCGGTGTTTATTCCGCTGTTGCTGATGTCGGGTATCGTCGGCCGCCTGTTCCACGAATTCGCCATGACGGTGAGCATCGCCGTTGTCGCTTCCGCCTTCATCGCATTGACGCTCACGCCGATGATGTGCTCGCTGTTTCTCGCCCGCGAGCACGAGCGGACGCCGGGCCGAATCAGCCGCGCCTTCGAGCGTTTCTTCGACCGCTCGCTCGCGGTCTACGAACGGGGGCTCGACTGGGTGTTTGCCCATCGCTTGCCGATGCTGCTCGCCACCATCGCGCTGATCGTATTGACCGGCTATCTGTACGTCGAGATTCCCAAGGGCTTCTTTCCGCAGCAGGATACCGGCTTCCTGTTCGGCCAGGTCGAGGCCCGACAGGACATTTCATTCGCCGGAATGTCCAAGATCAACGACCAAATCTCGAAGATTGTCGTCGCCGACCCCGCGGTTTCCGGCATGGTCAGCTTCGCCGGCGCGACCGGCGGCAATGCCAGCGAGAATACCGCCCGTATGTTCATCCAGCTCAAGCCGTTCTCACAGCGGCCGGGGATCGCAGAGGTGATGGCGCGGCTGCGGCCGCAGGTCGCCAAGGTGATCGGCGCCAGGTTCTACATGCAGGCCGGCCAGGACGTCACGATCGGCGGGCGGCTGTCGCAGGCGCAATACCAGTACACGCTGACCGACACGGACTCCGACGAGCTCAATCACTGGGCGCCCATCCTGCTCGGCAAGATGGAGGCGATGAACATCCTCACCGACGTCGCTTCCGATCAGCAGATCGCCTCGCCGCACATTCCGATCGAGGTCGACCGCGATGCCGCATCGCGGCTCGGCATTTCGCTCTCCGCCATCGACGCCGCGCTCTATGCGGCGTTCGGACAGGAGCAGGTGGCGACCATTTATTCCGCCACGCAGCAGACCAAGGTCGTTCTCGAAGTGCAGCCGAGGTTCCAGGTCGGGGCCACCGCGCTGTCCCGCCTCTATGTGCCCGGCGGCAACGGCCAGCAGGTGCCGCTGTCGACCGTGGCGCATTTTTCCACGTCGGTGCAGCCGCTCACCATCAATCACCAGGGCGTGTTCCCGGCCGTGACGCTGTCCTTCAATCTGGCCCCCGGCGTCGCGCTAAGCCAGGCAGTCGACGGCATCTCCGCGCTGAGCGCGCAGCTTCATACCCCGGCGACGCTGCACGGCTCGTTCCAGGGCACCGCGCAGGCGTTCCAGGCGTCGCTTACCTCGACGCCGCTTCTGGTCCTCGCCGCCATCGTGGTCGTCTACGTGGTGCTCGGCATGCTGTACGAGAGCTTCATCCATCCGATCACCATCCTCTCCGCGCTGCCCTCGGCCGGCGTCGGCGCGCTGTTGATGCTGATGCTGTTCGGCTACGATCTCAGCCTGATTGCCTTCATCGGCATCATCCTCTTGATCGGCATCGTCAAGAAGAACGCAATCATGATGATCGACTTCGCCCTGGAAGCGGAACGGCATGAGGGCAAGAGCCCGGACGAGGCGATCCATCAGGCCTGCCTGTTGCGCTTCCGGCCGATCATGATGACCACCATGTGCGCCATCGGCGCCGGCCTGCCGCTCGCGCTCGGGCAAGGCGCCGGCTCCGAGCTGCGACGGCCGCTCGGCATCGCCATCGTCGGCGGTCTATTGGTGTCGCAGTTCCTCACGCTCTACACGACGCCGGTCATCTATCTTTACTTGGACCGGCTCAGCTATTGGCTGAGCGGTCGGCGCGCAGTGTCGCCGGGCGATGTGGCGACGCCGGGGCCGGAGGAACCGTCGTTTCTTTAAACGGTGACCGGCCGGTAAAGGCATTCGTCGAAATTTTTTGCCGGCTGTTCGAGGAACGACAACGAAGCCCAGCCGCCGCGCGGCAAGCGCGCGGTGCACGAGATGCGGACCAACAAACGTTTCGAGCCGCAAAATTCGAGCGTTTTGCCCGATCGTTACACTTTTAGCTAAAATCGAATAGCTCGAATTTCACATAACAAACGCCGCAACTTGCGCCCGAATTACCGGCGTTCTTGACTTGTGTTTGCTTCAAATTGAACGAACCAACTTAGCGGCGCCGCAAATGCTTTGTGCGAAACGTGACCCCAACAAGAGGGGAAGGGGTCAACATGAGTGCGAGTGCGACGGCGATCCTCAAGCGCGCAGCCGCGGCGAGCCTGATGGGCTTTGCGCTGCTCGGCTGCCCGACCGTGAGCACCGCGCAGAACCGGCCGCTGTTCGCGACGCTGGGCCCCGAAACCAAGCCGCCGATCGGCTGGGTCGAGTTCTGCATCGAGTACGATCCGGAGTGCAAGACCACGCCATCGCAGCCGCGCGACGTGGTGCTGACAACGGCGGCCTGGAAGGATTTGGTCCGCGTCAACCGCTGGGTCAACACCAACATCAAGCCGATAACCGATCTCGAGCACTGGGGCGTGGTCGAGCGCTGGAATTATCCCGACGACGGCTACGGCGATTGCGAGGACTACGTGCTGGAGAAGCGCCGCATGCTGTTGCGCGCGGGCTGGCCGCGCGAGGCGCTGCTGATCACCGTCGTGCGCGACCAGCACGGCGACGGCCATGCCATACTGACCGTCAAGACCGACAAGGGCGAGTTCATTCTCGATAATCAACGCGACGACATTCTGTTGTGGTCCGACACCGGCTACCGCTTCGTGAAGCGCCAGTCGCAATCCGATCCCAACCTCTGGGTGTCGCTCGGCGAGCCGCGGCCGGTGCCGCTCACCGCCACGCCGCGCTGAGCACGCTTAAAGCGCAACAAGAGCAAAGGAGTTCCGCGAGCCCGGTCACGTCCCCACCCCTCCCCGTCCCCCAGACCGGGTTCGCGCGCGGGCGGCTCTCCCCCAAGGGCCGCCCGCAACTTTTTTGTGCCCGATCCTTAACCTCAATTGGCACAGCGATAATAGAGCGTTTCCGGTGGCTTGCTGCTCCAATGCAGCACGTTTCCTCTCACTGTCAGCTGTATATGGGCCGTATGAGCAATCCCGCTGACGACACAGACAGCATCAATGCGCCACGTCCGATCACCCTCGGGCATAACGGAATTGAATTGGCAATAGCCGGCGTCACTCTCAGCCCTAGTCGCATTTATGCGAAGTGGCGCTGGCTCGTCCGGTTCGCCGCACTCGCCTCTTTCTGGGGTCCAACCGCCTACGAACGCGAGCGGGCGCACGGCTCGCGGTGCAGACTCACTGAACAAAGACTGTTCAGTTGCCGTATCCCAGAGATCGCTCTTTCCTAAACCTGCGCGCTCTTTGTATTCGGAAAGAGCCTGATTGGATTGCGGCCCCCACCTCCCGTTTGCAGGCCCATCGAAATAACCCAGTTCAATCATCCGTTTCTGCACTTGCATTGCGTCTTCCGCCTTCGAAAGCGACCTGTGGGGGCCAGAATCGGCT
>JASHSE010000598.1 GCA_030036975.1 Xanthobacteraceae bacterium
CGCGGATTGCCGGGCGTGCCGAAATGCGGATTGGCGCCGATGCCGGAGAAGGCGAACTCGGTCATGTTGGTCTTGGCGACGATCACCGCGCCGGCCGCGCGCAGCCGGCGCACGATCGCGGCGTCGGCCGAAGCGGGCTTGGCCTCCTCGGCCAGGATTTTCGAGCCGGCGCGGGTCGGCTCGCCGGCGACGTCGAACAAATCCTTGATGCTGACGAGCGCGCCGTCGAGCGGGCCGAGCGAGATGCCGGCGCGGGCGCGCGCATCAGCGGCGTCGGCGGCGGAGCGCGCCGCGTCCTGATAGACCGTGAGGCAGGCGCGCGCCCCCTCGCCTTTCGGATCGGCGATGCGCGCGAGCGCCTGTTCGAGCCGGTCGCGGCTGGACTTTGGCATTACGTTCGGCCCCTCATCATACGTGCAGCACCATCGAAGGCTTCAAGTCTTTCAGCGACGGCGCGCCAACCTGCTGCATTGCGACTTTGCGCTGGATTTGCCGCATCCTATCGGCCATATGCGCCGTTGCAAACGGCCCATCCGTCCGGCCATGATTTTGCAAGCCGAGCGCGCCTCGCTCGCAATGACGATGTGGTAGCGCAGCGTCAGCGTCTGCCTCGGGCCTTGCGGCGCACCGCGCGGCGCGCCGGCTTTACGCGTTTGTCGCGACGCGCGGGCGCGGGCGCGGCGGCAGCGCTGCTGCCGCCTTCGACGCGGGCGCTCCAATATTCCCAGGTGCGGGTCACCACGTTGGGCAACGCGCTGATTGCGCCGGCGAGCTTGATTTCGCCGCGCGGCAGGCTCGGCGCGGCGCCGAGCATGAACGCGCGCAACAGCAGCGCGCGCAACTGATACTCGGCGTTCTGGCACATGAAGATCGCGCGCGACACCAGCTCCTTGAGGCTGGCGCCGACCAATGTGGCGCCGTGGCGGTTCATCAGCACCACCGCATGATCGCCGAGCGCACGGGCGAGCGAGCGGCCCTCCTCCGGCTTGACGACCAACAGATTGGTGTCGCCGAACTCGTCCTGCTGATCCCAGAACGGCGGCTCCTCGCCGATCGCGGCGCCGAGATGAAATACCGGCACGATCGGCTTGCCGGCGATGACGAACGGCATCACCGCAGGCGCATGGTGATGGCAGATTGCGGTGACGTCGGGCCGCGCCTGATAGATGCAGCCGTGGATGACGCGCTCGGCGTAGAGATGCGCGGTCGGCGGCCGCACCGGCTCGGAATCGAGCGTGAACTCCAGAATGTCGGCGGGCTCGATCAGCGCCGGCGAGCGCGAGCGCGACAGCAAGTAACGGCCGGGATCGCCGGGATGGCGCACGCTGACATGGCCGAAAGCGTCGAGCACGCCCTCGTGCGCCAGAATGCGGTTGGCGAGCGCCAGCTCGGCGATGATGTCGGTCAGTTTGTCAGCCACGATGGGGTCCTCGCGTTTTTTGGCGGCAGGGTATGCAGGCGTTCCCTAAAGCGCCCTCAGTGAGCCGGGCGACGACGTATTCGGCCGCATTGTGCCGTTCGGCTTTCGGATATCATCTCTGATCCGGCTTGCCGGCGGCAACATTGCCGATCGAAGACGTTTGTCAATTGGACCGCTGCTCGCGAATGGACCGCTGCTCGCGAATTTCCTATTATAGCACGATCGGTATTCGTCGCACGGCAGGGAATGAAGCAGCGTTTGGCGCGATGGACTAGGCTCGCTTGGCTTCCACAAGCGTGGGCCATAGCGGGACTGTTTCTGTTGCTGGCTGTGCCGCCTGCACTGTCGCCGAGAACGGACGTCAACTATGCCTGGGATGAGAAGGAGTTTCACCTTCCCAGTGTGCGCCGGATCGCCGAGCACTGGCCCTTGCTGGATTTTCGCGATAATGCGCTTACACCGATGGCGCCCGGGTATCACTGGTTTCTCGCCGGTGTATCGAAGATCACCGGGAGCAGTCCGCGCGCTTTGCGGCTGGTCAATATTCTCGTCAGCCTGACCGGGCTGATGGTGCTGTTCGCGTGGCTTCTCGGACGCGTCGGCGCCGTCGACGCTGCTTTTCTCATCGCCCCGCTGGCGACATCGAACATATTCATAAAATCGTCGAGCTGGGTCGTCACCGACAACGCCGCGCTGGTCCTGGCAGTGATCGCCTTGTTGTACGCCCTGGATTCCAGGCGGCCTGGCAGTGCCATTGCGGCCGCAGTCTACGGAGCACTCGCGACGTTGACGCGCCAATTGTATGCGTGGCTGGCGATCCCGATGCTTTGCCGCGCGCTCTTGAGCGCTCGCGGCCGGGACAAAGCCGCGCTGGCTTGGACGGCGGCATCTTGCGCCATCGTCATTGTGGCCGCGTCGCTTTACCTCATGTGGGGCGGCTTCGTTGCGCCGCGCTGGCAGAAATTCTATTCGCCTCTGTCGATTGTTCCGCTCGGCTACATCCTGAGCCTCATCGCGTTGTTCGGCGTCTTCTATTTCCCCCTTGAAGCCGATCAGTTTCGGGTACGCCCATCATGGTTCCCAGGCATAATCGCGGTCCTCGGTGCCGAGCTCTTGGCCGTGATCGCGCCCACGGCCTACGACAAGGCAGCAGGTCGCTGGGGCGGCCATTTGTGGGAGGTCGCCAGAATCCTGCCCGCGCCGTTCGACCGCAGCATCGTGTTCATAGCGCTCGCCCCAATCGGCATGATTCTTGTGATCGGCTTCTTTCGCTGCATCAAGGACAGTCGATCGCCGGAACAGGCGCAGGTTTGGCTCGCCGCCTTGGCCGGCTGGTCTTTTGTCTACGTATTCGATCACCAGGTATTTCAACGGTATTACGAGCCGATGATTCTCGTCTTTCTGATTATCGGAGCGGCGTCTCGCGATAGCCGTGCTTTAAAGGAGGGCCGCCGGCGCCTTGCCGTGTTGACAATTGTTCAGATGCTGCTCACATTTGGCACCGCCTGGTGGAGGACGTTTGTTGCTTGATTATTATCGGCGTGCCCGAGGCCGAGCGCTTTTTGCAACAGCGGCCGGCGTCCGCTTAGCGGTCGCGATTGGAGTCAGGGCGGACAGCGGTGTCCCCTAACCCCTGAGCTCGCCTGAACGGATTGCCGCTTGTCGTGTAGCTGTGACGGACCTGAAGCACCCGATCGATCGCGGCACGATCGAATTCCGCGCCCAGAAACGCGTAGAGGCCGCGCAGGACGTCGGGGTCGCTAATGTAACGATCGTATTCCACCCAAAAAGTCGAATCGGGATGCAGCTGCATGGTGCGCCGGAAGCGCTCTTCGGATTGCCGGAGATGTTCGACCGCGAGCGGATCCTTGCGCCACCATTCGCTTCGCGCGACATCGATCCATTTGCGCGAGTTGAACAGAATACATGGGCGCTCGAAACTCTCGAACAGGAAGTCGATATATCGATCGTATTCCGCTTCGGACATCTGGGTGGCGACGAAGCGAATCTCCTTGAATCCGATCGCTACGGCGTTGCTCGGCGGTCTGAGCACGTGATCGACGAAAGCGGCTGCGAGTTGGCGCCGAAAACCTTTCGGATCGACGAGAGTACAGCCGTGAAATGCGTGAGCGGGCGTATCCGGAACGGGCGGATCCGTCTCAGTAGCTTTTTCCCGCGTTTTCGTTGCGGCTTCAACAGCCCGGCCAAGATGCGCCAGGGTATCGAAATTCTCCCCGCGCATGCAGACGCCCGGGATCGAATTGAGGATCCCATTCAGCAGCGTGGAGCCGGACCGGCCATAGGTGATCAAAAAGATATGACGAAACCTCAAGGGCATGATGGATTACATGACAAAGCAGAAATCGGCTTCGGAGCCGATCATATTGCATGGTCGGCGCCGACTTCGCAACGGCTGACGGCTGCTGTTCGGCCGATGCTTCGGGCTGCATCGGCCGAATGCGTCGTCGCCGGTTGGAGGGTTCGTCTTTCCCAATTGGTCTTTCCCAATATGCCGGTATTCCGCCGGCACGCGAACTCGCTTAAGTCGACGGCTCGCCCGTCACGCTGATTTCGGGCCTGCTGGCGCGTGAGCGCGTATCGTGTTTTTGCGCTCCGGCACTATGGGCGCTGCGGCCGTCTCGCCGCCGGCGCGGCGAAGGCCGGCGCGATGTCGTCTGTAAAGCGGTGC
>JASHSE010000599.1 GCA_030036975.1 Xanthobacteraceae bacterium
CAACCTTTGCTGCAGCGACGCCCCGATCAGCCGCGACGAAATATCGCCGACGCCACCGGGCGGGAAACCCACCACGATGTGGATGGTCCCCGGAACAAGCGAATCCGCTGTTGCAGGGCGCGCAACGAGCGGCCATGCCGCGCCCCCGATCGAAAGCGACAGAACCTTGCGGCGAAGGAGCTTCATACTGACCGCCCCTATCGCTGACTTATTTCCTCACCCTGAGGTGCTCGGTGCGCAGCGCCGAGCCTCGAAGGATGCAGGCCGGGGCGCCTCGGCCTACATCCTTCGAGGCCCGCGCTGCGCGCGGGCACCTCAGGATGAGGGTCAAGATTGAGTGCGCTTGGTATCATGATGCGATCATGATGATGAGGCGGAGCGGCACCCTTGCCGCCATTGCGGAGCGCGTGACGCTGCATGTGCCGGATCAGCAACTTGGTCGACGGCGACGGGTCGCTGCCATAGACGAAAGCGATCGATATCTGCGGCACCTGATCGCCCGCGATGTCCCGAAAAACGACATTCGGGACGTTCATCGTTTTCACGGTCTCCGGCACGACCGCGATGCCGTGATTGTGCCCGACGTACGCCAGCACCGTCATGAAATCTTCGTCGCGTTTGACCACGCGCGGTATGAAATTGCCGATGCCGGCGATGATCTCAGTATAGCCGAAGAACCCTATGTCAGGCTCGGGTGTAGTATTCACGAAGGCCTCACCCGCGAGCATCGCGAGGCTGATGGCCTCGTGCCGCGCGAGAGGATGCTTGCTCGGCAGCGCCAGTGCCAAGGGCTGGCGGTAGATTGCGAAGCCGCGGACGCCCGACGGATATTTGTTCGGTGCGCGCGTGAAACCGGCATCCAGCTCGTTGCGCATGATTCCGCCGATCAGCACCATCGGCGTCAGCCTGCGCAGCCTGATGTCGATCGCCGGATGGGCTTGCTCGAACGCGTCGATCCAACCCGGCATCAAGCCCGCGGTGGACAGCGAGGCCATGAAGCCGAGTTGAAGACGACCAAGCTCGCCGCGTCCGGCCTGCTGGGCACGCGCCGCGGTTTCTTCGGCTTGGCGCAGCACTTCGCGCGCGTCGGCCAGAAAGCGCTGGCCTGCCTCGGTGACGACGACTTTGGTGTTGCCTTTTCGTCTCAGCAACCTCACGCCGAGCTGGCTTTCAAGTTTCTGGATCTGCTGGGTGAGCGTCGGCGGCGAGATGCCAAGGCGCAAGGCAGCCTAGGTGAAATGCCGTTCCTCGGCGACCGCAACGAAATAGCGAAACAGGCGGTTCTCGATGTGGCTCATCCGTTAGACCCCATTGAATGAACGTTCGACGCACCCTTAATGACGGAACGCCCACGATCTTAGATTAAGGGCGTTAATTTTACAAACGAAAACGTGAATTTTACAGATAAAAAATTGCACCGCTCGAGATTTCGGTGGTGTCCGGCTTTGGTGCGTCGCTCGGCTGATGAGGGGGTGGTAGTCGGCCATAGATAAGCCCGCCGTTAAGCATCCGGTTTCGAATAGGAACGATCGTTCCTGGCACTATCGTTCCTATTATTGTTGCCATGTTCGCCATGGACTTGAAAGAGGCCATGGCGACCAACGTCCGGCGGGTCCGCTACGCCAAGGGGCTGACCCAGGAGGAATTGGCGGACCGTGCCGGCCTGAGCGCCCGCTATCTCGGCTCGATTGAACGCGCGTCGGTGTCGGCGAGCGTCACGGTCTTGGGGCGGTTGGCCCGCGCCCTGCGGGTGGATGCCGGCGAATTGATCCGCGTCCCGCAACGTCGCCAAGCCGGCTAGGTCCGGCATCAAAACCGGACGCGAAAGCGCGCAGGCGGAAGCGAAATCCGAAGGCGGCGACACATACACAACATTGAACGCCGCGTTTCGCTGCGCTCAAGCGCGTAGGATGGGTTGAGCGCGTAGGATGGGTTGAGCGGAGCGAAACCCATCGTGCGGCGTCGCGGCTGCATGATGGGTTTCGCAAGGGCTCAACCCATCCTACGGAGCTGCCATAGACGAAAGCGATCGAGGTCTGGGGCGCCGGATCGGCTGCAATGTCGCGGAAGACGATGTTGGGATTGGTCATGGTTTTCATAAGCTCCGGCACTGCGTCAAAAGTTCGGAGTGCCCATCGAGACGCTGCCGGAAACGCGGCGCTGATGGACGTGCCCTCTCCCCTTGCGGGAGAGGGCGACGCAAGACTCGCAACAAACTCGGCTCGGTGAGGGGGCGCGGCCGCGACCCTCACCCACTTTTGTTGTTGAACCGCCGAGCGGCCCTCTCCCGCAAGGGGAGAGGGCGCTGTAACGCGCGCCGAGTTTTCTGATGCAGTAAGGTTAAGCAGCCCTGTCAGGCCACGCCGGCGCGCAGTAGATCGTGGAAATTGACGATGCCGATCGGCTTGTCCGCCTCGACCACGATCAGCGCCTGCTTCTTGAGCGAATTGAGGAGTTGCAGCGCCTCGCCGGCCAATTGATCGGGCCGCACGATCACCGGCGACGCGGTCATCACGGCTTCGACGCTCGACTGCAGCAGATCGGGCCCCATGTGGCGGCGCAGGTCGCCGTCGGTGATGATGCCGACGAGCCGGCCGGCGGCGTCGACCACCGCGACGCAGCCAAATCCTTTGGCGGTCATCTCGACGATCGCCTCCGACATCGGCGCGCCGCGCCGGATCAGCGGTACGGCGGCGTCGGCGTGCATGATGTCGCGGACGAATTTCAGCGCGGCGCCGAGTTTTCCGCGCGGGTGAAAGACGCCGAAGTCGACCGCGGTAAAACCGCGGCTTTCCAGAAGCGCGATGGCGAGCGCGTCGCCGAGCGCGAGCTGCATCAAGGACGACGTGGTCGGCGCCAAGTTATGCGGGCACGCCTCGCGCGCCGACGGCAGCGCCAGCACCACGTCGGCGGCCTTGCCGAGCGTGCTCTCGGCGTTGACCGTCACCGCGACGAGCGCGATGCGGAACCGCCGCGAATAGGCGATCAGGTCCTTGAGCTCCTCGGTCTCGCCCGACCACGACAGCACCAGCATGACGTCGTCGGAGGTGATCATGCCGAGATCGCCATGGCTGGCGTCGGCGGCATGGACGAAAAACGCCGGGCTGCCGGTGGACGCCAGCGTGGCGGCGACCTTGCGGGCGATGTGGCCGGACTTGCCCATGCCGCTGACGATGACGCGGCCGCGCGCGCTGCGGATTTTTTCGACCGCGGCGATGAAGCAATCGCCGAGCGTGCCGGACATCGCGGCGGCGAGCGCGGCAATGCCCTCGCGTTCGGCCTCGAGCGTGCGCAACGCCGAGGCGATGAACGCGCTTACCGGATTTCTGCCGGCCGCGCGATCGGACGAGCTTGCTGCGCGCTTCGAATCCAACAAACCGCTCCTTTCACCCTCCCCTGCAGGGGGAGGGTCGATGCCGAGCGCAAGCGAGGCATCGGGGTGGGGTTCATTTTTAGAAGCGTTGCCGGACCCCACCCCAGCTCGCTTCGCTCGCTGACCCTCCCCCTGCAGGGGAGGGTGAAATACGAATGTTAGCCTATTGGCCCCAGGCCTTGAAGGCGTCGGCGAAGGCGCGCTCGCCGGGCGGGCCTTTCTCCATGGTCAGGATGGCGCGGCTGTTGTTGTTGTAGACGATGAGAATGTCGAACCACGGCCGTTCCTTGAGCAACTGAATGTTGCGCTGCATTTCGGCGTCTGCGGCGTTGAGCCCGATCAGAAAAAAGCCGTTGGTCACTTTGACGGCAAGGCCGGCGAGCGGCATGCCGCGCACTTCCTCGCTGTCCTTCATCAAAATGCCCGGCACGTTGGCGATGCCGCCGCCGGCAAAGTCCGGCGGCAGATTGAACATGACTTCGATCGTATGGCTCGCCGGCAGCGCCTTGTCGGTGTTGCGGCGCAGCGACCAGGTCACCGTCATATGCCGCTCCGGTATCGAGACATCGGCGCGGATCACGAGTTCAGGCGCAAGGCCGGGGCCGGGCGAGACCGTCTC
>JASHSE010000600.1 GCA_030036975.1 Xanthobacteraceae bacterium
TTCAGTGCCGGCAAAATGTCCCGAGAGGATTTCGAGGGAATTGAGCAGCATGCCTGCCCAGGTTTCGGCGTCTGCGGAGCGCAGTACACGGCGAATACAATGGCGACGGCTATCGCAGCTCTCGGGCTTAGTCTTTTGGACTCGCCACTCATTGCGGCGGAGGACGAAGAGAAGCTCGATTCAGTCGCTAAATCTGCGGAAGTATTGATGCACGCGATCGAGACCGATCTCAAGCCGCGTGACATCATCACCCGCAAGTCCATTGCAAATGCTATCGCCATTGTGATGGCGACAGGCGGGTCGACAAATGCCGTGCTCCATTTCCTTGCTATTGCGAAGGCGGCGGGCGTGAAATGGGACATTGAAGACTTTGAGCGCGTAGCGCGCCGCACGCCTGTTTTGTGTGACTTGAAGCCCTCAGGCCGCTTTGTGGCCGTGGACTTCCACCGAGCCGGCGGTGTTCGGCAGGTGGCCAAACTTCTACTCGAACATGATCGTATCGACGGTAGTTGCCTGACGATTACCGGGCGCACGATCGCCGAAGAGTTGGCGGATGTACCGAATGAGCCGTCGAGTGATCAGGAAGTGATCCGGCCCTGGTCCAATCCGTTATATCGCCGCGGTCATTTATCCATTCTAAGGGGCAATCTTGCGCCGGACGGATGTGTTGCGAAGACCTCGGGTATCAAACAGCCGAAGTTCAGCGGTCCTGCGAAGGTATTCGACTCCGAGCAGGCTTGTATCAAAGCCATCCTCGCGAAGAAGATCAAAGCCGGCGATGTTCTCGTCATCCGCTACGAAGGCCCGAAGGGGGCGCCCGGAATGCCGGAAATGCTTTCCCCGACCGCGGCACTCGTCGGCCAAGGATTACTTGATTCAGTCGCTCTCATTACCGACGGGCGCTTTTCGGGAGGATCTTGGGGCTGGATCGTCGGACACGTTGCGCCCGAGGCGTTTGTGGGAGGAACGATTGCTCTGGTGAAAGACCGGGATTTAATTACGCTCGACAGGGACAGACGCGTTATCCAGCTTCATGTATCGGCGAAGGAGCTTGCGGCCCGAAGGAAGAAGTGGAAAGCGCCGAAGCCCCGCTACACGGACGGCATCCTTGCGGATTATGCGCGACATGTCTCATCTGCCAGCCTGGGTGCAGTTCTAGACTGAGGCGGTTGAACCTACTGCGCCGCCTGGGCGCGCAAAATGACACGGCGGAGGCTGGCTTCGGCCGGCCGTTTTGCGCCCGGACGCTTATCATCCTGGGCACTTTCCTCCAAATATTGTGCGATCACGTGTCGGGCGCTGGTGTAATGCTCAGCCAGACAGTGTTCGATCTCGACCTGCAAGAGCCAATCCGCATCGTTCAGCAACTCGATCAAATGCCGAACGATTTGTCTTCGTTCTCGATCTAAGGCGCGGGTGAGGCCGGTTTCGCAGGCAATTGCGGCAACTTTCGCATCTTTATCGTATACGTATTGCCGCAAGCTCTGCCACGTAGCGGGCGATTCATCGATCTCCGCCAAAAGTTTAAGCGCGCTTCGTCGGCGCCGCGCGCTTGATTCGCTCTCACGTTCGGCTGATGGCTCCTTTAGTTCGACGGCCCTCAATAGCGCTGTTCGCGCTTGGGGTCCCTGTCTCTTGAGCGCGGTTTCGGCCGTCAGCCGACTAGCGTCGTCCTCGAGCGCAGCGACAAGCGCCGGTATGGCGTCAACATTGCTGTGTGCGCCTAAAGCCCCGATCACCCCGGTTAGACAGGGGCGGTTTGCAAGCCGTAACAACAGTCGGAATACGTGCTGATCGCGAACGTTTGCCAGGGCCAAAGCCGCGGCATTGATGACCGCATCTTCGCCTACTCGTTTGATGGCATCGGTTATGGTATGTTCAGTTTCGAGGAATTCGATCAACACGTCGTGGGCGCCAAGTGCAGCAAGGGCCTCGACCGCAAGGCAACGCGTCTGATAAAGTCCGCTGGGCTCGGGCTCGAATAGTACCGCGCGCAGCGCGGGAATGATTTCTCTCCCGCAGGCGATTACTTCGAGCACTCCCTTATCACCATCATGAAGTGACTTCATCTTGGCGATCGCGCGGTCGATATTACTTCTTTGCTCCACTGCCATGACTTCGATCACCGTACTACACGGTCAATCCTCGCTAACCGCGCCTACGCCGTTCTGCACGGTCACCTCATAAAGTGCTGCAATATCCTCAAGAGGGCCATAGGCGCTCAATTTGCCATGCTCAAGCAGCATTCCCTTATTGCACCACCGCCGCAACATCGATGTGCTGTGACTCGCGACAACAAGAATCCCCGCCCGGGCGAGGAAACTCTTCAATCGAGCGTCAGCTTTTGCGAGAAAGGCAGCGTCACCGGCACCGATCATTTCGTCGAGAACCAAAATCTCGGGAGTTATCGCGGTCGAAATGGCAAAGGCGAGCCGAAGGGCCATTCCAGTTGAGTACGTGCGCATCGGCATGTGCAGGTATTTGCCGAGTTCTGTGAATTCCGCCACATCGTCGACACTCTCGTCGATCTGTTTGTTGGTGAGGCCAAGCATTTTTCCGCGCAGCCAAATATTCTCTAAACCAGTCGCGTCCTGATCCATTCCGAGCTGAAGGTCAAACAGCGGGAAGACGCGGCCGTTGGTCCGAATGATCCCTCGAACCGGCTCGTAGATGCCGGCGAGGGTGCGCAGCAGTGTTGACTTGCCGGCGCCGTTTTGGCCAAAGATCCCGATACGGTCGCCTTCAATTATCTCAAAGCTGACGCCGTCGAGAGCTTTGATTACGATCCTGCCCGTCGCGCCGGCTCGAATCGTACCGCCAACGTTCAACCGTTTGGTGGCAAGCCGATCGACGCCCTTAGCCAGATAGCGAATCCCGAGTGTATGCTTTAACGACCGAGCGTAGTGATCGTAAATCGGGAATTCAACGTGGATATTTTCACCGACAATCGATAGCATCGCTGGTCATCAGTCTCCAAACTCGACTAAATCTCCCGGGCGGAAAGTCTCCACGTCTGTGGCGAAGCGCATTCGCGACAAAACGTTTACCTGCCGACGACCAGCGACCGCCAGCAAGCCTTGCTCCGCCACGACCGTTTCCTCGTCGCTGGCGAGATAGCGTCGAAGGGCATCGTGCTTGAGCGCATAACGAGTCATGTCTTCGGAATAGCGCTCCAGCAGTGTAGCCTGGCGCTTCAGGATAGTTCGCACGACGTCGCAATCCGGCAGCAAAGCGACTAGCGTCGCTAGATGGGGCACACAGATTGCAGACAGTGAATCGATTGCTTGAACGCCATGCTCCGCCAATCGTTGCACTATGGCTTCAATGGCCTCAGCTTCTGCGCGGTTGCGCACTTCACAAAGGATGCAGTGTTTTCCAGAAACCAAGCTCCAGATCTCGGATCGAATCTCGGGCAATTGAGCCCCTGCAAGGCCGCGAAGTTCGCATGCCAGCTGATCAAGAAGCGGAGGGTATGCGCTGCACGTTCCGCAGGGGGATGTTAAGACTTGCATTTGCCAGG
>JASHSE010000601.1 GCA_030036975.1 Xanthobacteraceae bacterium
CTCATCTGCGCGCCGCGGCTATGTCGGGTCAACGCCGGCGTCCGGAGAACCAGTTCGGCAGCGCTTCGGCAACGTCATTTCCGGGGAAAAGCTCAACACCATCAAAATCCCGACGCTGCTGATGACCGGCGATGCCGACCTCTACACGCCGCCGTCGCTCCTGCGCATGGTCGCGGCGCAGATTCCTAGAAGCGAAGTGGTGACCGTGCCGGACACCGGGCACGCCATCTATTGGGAGCGGCCGGACGTCTTCAATCGTGTCGTGCTGGACTTCATCGGCCGGCATCCGCAGTAAAACCGGCGCTCAATTCTTCACCGCAAACTCGCGCAAAATGTCCGGCTTGAAGGCGAGGCCGTGGCCGGGCCGCTCCGGCGCGGTAATCACGCCGTTCGTCACCGGGACCGGATCGATCCACAGATCCTCGGAAAGCCCCATATCCTCGATCCAAATCCCGTTCGGGATCGAGGCGAGCAGGTGCACGTTCAGCTCGGGAAACAGATGCGGTGCGATGCTCATGCCCCAGGTGTCGGCGACAGTCGCGATCTTGCGCAGTTCGGTGAAGCCGCCGCGCATCGGATCGGGCTGCAGGATCGGCAGCCGCGGATGCTCGAAGAAAGGTTTGAGGTCGAAGCGGGTGAAGTGCGTCTCGCCGCCGACGATGCGCAGATCAAGCGCCTCGGCGATGCGCAGGTAGCCGGCGAAATCGTCGGCCACCACCGGCTCCTCCAGCCAGTATACGTCATAGTCCTGAAATTTGCGGCCCATCTGGATCGCAACATCGGCGGTCCAGCCCATGTTGACGTCGATCATGATGGCGATGTCCGACCCCACCGCCTCGCGCATGCGCCGCACGTTGTCGAGATCGGTGTGCAAATCGCCGACGTGAGCGACCTGCATCTTGATCGCCTTATAGCCGCGTTCCTTATAGTGCAGCGCCTTGGCGATCATGCCGTCGCCGCCGGAGCCGCGGAAACAGCCGCTGCCGTAGGCGGGCAACTGCGCGCGGAAATTGCCCCACAGCCGATGCAGCGGCAGCTTGGCGCGCTTGCCGAGCGCGTCCCACAGCGCCATGTCAAGCACCGACTGCGCCATGGTGGCGATGCCGCCGCGGCCATACGTCATGGTGGCGCGCCACAGGTCCTGCCAGATCGCTTCGACCGCGCTTGCGTCCCGGCCGATGACGCGCGGGATGATGCACTCGTCGAGGCAGGCCGCAAGCGCGCGCAGGCCGGACCGGAACAGAAACAAATAGCCCATGCCGACGATGCCGTCGGCGGTTTCGACCTCGAGCACCAGGAAATTGCGGGTGTCGCCGAAGGCGTGGCCCTTGAGCCACGGATTTTGCGGCCACGGCACGCGCAAGAGCGTGATGCGGATCGCCTTGATCGTCATGTCGGTCATAAATCCCCCATAGCGCGCTGTTGCATCCCCCCGCCCCCACCCCCGCAATTTAACCCCGCCCATGCTGCGCAAAGCGTAATGTGGCGTCAACGTGTTCTATTCAGCAGCGATCAGGAATTCAGCAGAGGGCCATCATGCCCAAGACCCAGATCACCTCGCCGAAAATCCGCCAGCCGAGCGGCCACTTCTCCCATGCCACGGTCGCGGCGGCGCGCGGTCGCCTCCTCTTCATCTCCGGCATGACGGCGCGGCGCGCCGACGGCAGCATCGCCGGCATCGGCGATATCGAGGCGCAGACGCGGCAGGTCTGCGACAACGTCAAGGCCGCGGTGGAAGCCGCCGGCGGCAGCATGGACGATATCTGCCGGGTCGACGTCTACGTGCGCAACATGGAGCATTTCGATCAGATCCATAAAGTGCGCCGCGAATATTTCCGGGCGCCGGCGCCCGCTTCCACCATGGTCGAGGTGTGCAAGATGACTTCGCCCGATTATTTGATCGAGATGAACGCCATCGCGGTGATCGGCGACTGAGCCGGCAAGGCCGGGCGCGGCGCAATGCCGGTGCCGGTTCCGCCTGTGGTCTTGTCACGGCTGCGCAAATCGGGCGACAAATCGCGGCGCCCGCCCGGAGATTCGTGTGAACCCGACGATCAATATCGCCGCCTATAGCGACGCGCTGGTTGTCCTCGGCACCGCCGGCATCCTGGTGCCGATCGTGAGCCGGCTCGGCATCAACCCGACGCTGGGCTACCTGGTCGCCGGCGCCGTGTTGGGGCCGCTCGGCCTCGGCTCGTTCATCCGCTCCTATCCGTGGCTTTATTGGTTCACCGTCGGCGATGCCCGCAACGTCGACGGCATCGCCGAGCTCGGCGTCGTGTTCCTGTTGTTCCTGATCGGGCTCGAACTGTCGCTGCAGCGGCTGTTGACCATGCGGCGCTACGTCATGGGCCTCGGCGGACTGCAGGTGCTCATCACCGCGGCGCTGATCGATGGCGCGGCGATGGCGGCTGGATTGCCGCCGGCGGCGGCGCTCGTGATCGGCTTGAGCCTGGCGCTGTCCTCGACGGCGATCGTGCTCGAACTGTTGTCGAAGCAGGAGCGTCTCACCAGTACCACCGGGCGCATCAGCTTTTCGATCCTGCTGGCGCAGGACCTCGCCGTCATTCCGATCCTGCTATTGGTTTCGATCCTGGCGGCGGGCCCCGGCCGCTCGGTGCTGACGAGCCTCGCCAGCGCGCTGGTTTCGGCCGCCATCGCGCTCGGCGCCATCGTGCTGTTCGGCCGGCTGTTGATGCGGCCGCTGTTTCGGCTCGTCGCCTCGACGGCCTCGCGCGACCTGTTCATCGCCGCCGTGCTGTTCGTAATCCTCGCCGCCGGCGTGATCGCCGACCGCGCCGGCCTGTCGATGGCGCTTGGCGCGTTTGTCGCCGGCCTGTTGCTTGCCGAGACCGAATACCGCAAGGCGGTTGAGGCGGCACTCGCGCCGTTCAAGGCGCTGCTGCTCGGCATCTTCTTCTTCACCGTCGGCATGGCGATCGATTATCGCGAGCTGATCGGGCAGCCGGCGCTGTTGGCGGCGAGCGTCGCCGGCCTGATCGCCGTCAAGGCGCTGATCGTGCTCGGCCTGTCGCGGACGTTCCGCATCTCCTGGCCGGTCGCGGTGGAGACCGCGCTGTTGCTCGGGCCGGGTGGCGAGTTCGCCTTCGTCGGCATCGGCATGGCGGCTGCGGCGAGCCTGATCGAGCCGCGCGCCGTGAGCTATGCGCTCGCCCTCACCTCGGTGACCATGCTGCTCACCCCGCTGTTGTCGGCTGCCGGCCGGCGCTTCGGCATGCGGCTGCGCGCCGGCGCCGCGCCGTCCGTCGAGCTCGCCGCCAGGCCGGGCGGCGGGCAAAACCACGCGATCGTCGTCGGCTACGGCCGCGTCGGCAAGGTCGTGTGCGAATTGCTGCGCCAGCACGGCATCGCCTATCTGGCCGCCGATCTCGACGCGCCCGCGGTGACGCGCGACCGCCGCGCCGGCCACGAAGTCTATTATGGCGACGCCGCCGATGCGAAATTTCTCGAAGCCTGCGGCCTCGCCGACGCCGCGGGCGTCATCATCACCATCCACACCTCAAGCGCCATCGACGAGGTGGTCGCGCATGTCCGCTCGCTGCGGCCCGACATTCTCATCGTCTCGCGCGCCCGCGACGCCGCCCATGCCAGCCATCTCTACAGTCTCGGCGCCAGCGACGCGGTGCCGGAAACCATCGAGGCGAGCCTGCAGCTCTCCGAAGCGGCGCTGATCGGGCTCGGCAAGCCGACCGGGCCGGTGATCGCCTCGATTCATGAAAAGCGCGACCAGATCCGCCGCACCTTGCAGGAGGCGGCCGGCAAGGCCGGCTTGCAGACGATTCACGCGGTGAAGCGGAAAAGTCTGCGCGCCGCGGCGGATAAGGGCTCCTGACAAACGCACCTCAACCGCGTCATTGCGAGAAGCGAAGCTACCACGCTATCCAGAACGGCCGCACCGCCGCCCTAAATTGCTTCACTTCGCTCGCAATGACGAAGTTTAATACCCCTGCGCGGTCCGGGCCGTGCCGCCGATGTCGACCAGGATCGGCGCCGCGCCGTTGCGCGAGGCGGCGAGCCGCGGCGGGGCGTGGCGCGTCTCCGTGAGCGCGTGCAAAAAGCTCGCGAACCAGTTCTGCACCGAGGAGCGGCGCAGCTTCGCCACCAAGGTCTGCCAGCGCTCGCGCCGCTCTTCGAGCCGCATCGCGAATGCACTGGCGGTCTGCCGCGCCATGCCGTCGATATCGTGCGGATTGACCAACAGCGCTGCGTCAAGCTCCTTGGCGGCGCCGGCGAACGACGACAACACCAGCACGCCGGGATCGAACGGGTTCTGCGCCGCCACATACTCCTTGGCGACCAGGTTCATGCCGTCGTGCAGCGGGGTCACCAGGCCGACATGGGCGACGCGGTAGAAACCGGCGAGCGTCGACTGCGCAAAGCCTTTGTTCAGGTAGCGGATCGGAATCCAATCGACCTCGCCGTGGCGGCCGTTGACTTCGCCGACCAGGGCGGCGAGGTCGGCCTTGAGCTCGCGATAGGCGCGGATATTGCCGCGCGACGGCACCGCGACCTGCAACAGCGCGACGCCGCGTTTCAGCTCGGGCTGCAGGTCGAGCATGCGGTCGAAGGCGCGGATGCGATTGGGCAATCCTTTGGAATAATCGAGCCGGTCGACGCCGAGCGCCAGCTTGGCGCCCTGCAGGCTGGCGCGCAGCCGCGCCACGTCGGCCCGCGTCACTGCCTTGGTGGCGCGCGAGGCGAATTCGTCGACGTCGATGCCGATCGGGAACGTGGCGAGCCGCGTGAGGCCGTAGGCGGAGGCAACCGCGCCGTCGACCGCCGACATGCCGAACTCGTAGTGCAGATAATCTTCGAAATTGCGCCGGTCGTCGTCGGTCTGGAAGCCGATCAGGTCGTAGCCGAGCATCGCCGAAACGAGATCGGCGTGGTGTGGCACCGCCGCGATGGTGCTGCGCTCGGCCCATGGCGTGTGCAGAAAAAATCCGATGGGGCGGCCGACCCGCAGGCGGCGCAACTCGGCGCCGAGCGTGAGGAAGTGATAATCCTGCACCCAGAACGTGGCATCCGGGCCATTGAAGCGTAACAGCGCGCGCGCCATGAAGGCGTTGACTTCGCGATAGGAGGCGTATTCGTCGGCGGTGACCTGAATGAGATCCGGTCGCGAATGCAGCGCCGGCCACAGCGCTGAATTGGCGAAGCCTTCATAATAACCCCGATAATGCTTGGCCGGAAGGTCGACGGTCGCGAGCGCGCCCTTGCCGAGCGCCTCGATCTTGGCGAATGATTCGCGCATCTGCGCGGCGTCGCCATGGCCGCTGGAACCGACCCAGATCGCTCCCGATTCTTTGACGACTGGAATCAGCGCCGAGGCCAAACCCCCCGCGATGGGCTCGTCGGTTTTTGCCCGCGCGACGCGGTTGGAAACGACGACAACGCTCACGTGAAGTCCTCCGGTTGGCGTTCCAACAACCCGGCTGGCGGCGGTTGGTTCCGGCGGCGTCGGCTGCGGCGGCGATTGGTCCTGCAAGCGGCGGAAGAATTTCGCGTTTTGTCGTCTTGCAGCAGTGAGTTTCGTCTCGGAACGGCGGTAACGCAGAGAATGTGGAACGCTCACGCCTCACTGTAGGCGATAGTCGACAACAGACTCACCTCGGCGTGACGCGTGTCCATACGCGTATGCTGCAACACGATCGGCACGTCGGATTCGAATACCGAAGCGTAATCCATGTCGCGCGGAATCGGCGCCGGGTCCTCCAAATCGTTGAAACGCAGATGCAGCGTGCGGCGCGCACCCACGGTGACCTGATACGGTCCGACCGGTTCGCGGTCGGCGAAGAAAACGGTAATCCGGATATGGGCTTCCTGATCGCCGACGTTGAGAATGCAGGCGGTCTCGTGCGAGATCAGCGAGCGATCGAAAAATGAGCTCTGTGACGGAATGTAGCCTTCCGCAATCGCCCAACGCTTACGCCCGATGGGTTCCATGCCCTAAAGACCCTGTCATCCCAAGATTGCTGTGGATTTGGCGCTGATACGCTTCGATAAGCCGCAACGCGGAAAGTTGCCAGCGGTTCCGGCTACGGAACTTTTTTTCGTGACGGCCGTTCCCTCAAAGGGGTTTTGGCCGCGCGGTGCGGCTGTCGCATTATTGGAGTGATGGGCCGAACCGCCGTCGCAATCGCCCTTGAAGCCGCCATGGACTAAGGAAGATGCGCGCCCTGACCGTCGCGCCTAGCGTGCCGAATTCGGCACGCGTCGAGGACATCCCCGAGCCGCCGTCTTCCGACGGCGCGGTGCTGGTGCGCGCCATGGCGCTTGGCGTTTGCGGCACCGATCGCGAAATCGTCTCGGGCGCTTACGGCTGGGCGCCGCAGGGGGCCACTCGCCTCGTCATCGGCCACGAATCGCTCGGCGTGGTGCGCGAGGCGCCGCCGGGCTGCGGCTTTGATCCCGGCGACCTCGTCGTGGGCATCGTGCGCCGGCCCGATCCGGTGCCCTGTCCGGCCTGCGCGGTCGGCGAGTGGGACATGTGCCGCAACGGCCGCTACACCGAGCGCGGCATCAAAGAGCGCAACGGCTACGGCTCGGATTTTTTCCGGGTCGAGCCGGACTTCCTGGTCAAGCTCAACGGCGGGCTCGGCGCCGAGGGCGTCCTGGTCGAGCCGACCAGCGTCGTCGCCAAGGCCTGGGATCACAGCGAGCGCATCGGCCGCCGCTCGCGCGCCTGGCGGCCGCGGACCCTGCTCGTCACCGGCGCCGGACCGATCGGCCTGCTGGCGGCCATGATCGGCAGCCAGCGCGGCCTCGACGTGCACGTGCTCGACCATCGCGACAGCGCGCTGAAGCGGACGCTGGTACGCGAGCTCGGCGGCACATTCCATCTCGGCAGCATTGCCGATCTCGACCATTTTGCGCCCGACATACTGATGGAGTGCACCGGCGCCCCGGTCGTGGTGCGCGACGTGCTCGGCCACACCGCCTCGGGCGGCATCGTCTGCCTGGTCGGAGTGAGCGCACCCGGTCACGACTTCGACGTCGACCTCGGCCTGCTCAATCGCACCATGGTGCTCGACAACGATACCGTGTTCGGCAGCGTCAACGCCAATCGCCGACATTATCAGGACGCGGTCGCGGCGCTGCAGCGCGCCGACCGCAAGTGGCTGTCACGGCTGATCACGCGCCGCGTGCCGGTGGAGCGATGGACACAGGCGCTCCAGCCGGAACCGGACGATATTAAAGTCGTCGTCGATTTTAGCTGACCGGATATGTCCACTCCGATTGAAGACTACGCACTGATCGGCGATTGCATGAGCGCGGCGTTGGTCGCCGCCGATGGCTCGATCGACTGGCTGTGCTGGCCGCGTTTCGATTCGGAGGCATGTTTCGCGGCGCTTTTGGGCACGCCCGAGCACGGCCGCTGGCTGATCGCGCCGCGCGACAAAGCCCGCACCACGCGCCGCTACCGCCCCGATACGCTCATCCTGGAAACTTGTTTCGAAACCGCGGACGGCGCGGCCATGGTCGTCGACTTCATGCCGCGGCGCGCCGCCAATTCCACGATCGTGCGTCTGGTGATCGGCACGTGCGGCCACGTCAAGATGCATAGCGAGCTGATCCTGCGGTTCGGTTACGGCGCCGTCGTGCCGTGGGTCAGCCGCGTCGAGAGCGGCGCGCTGCGCGCCATTGCCGGCCCCGACATGGTGGCGCTGGACACGCCCGTGCATTTGCACGGCAAGGATTTCACCACGATCGGCGAATTCACCATCGGCCGCGGCGAGACCATACCGTTCGTATTGACCTATTCGCCGTCGCACCTGCCGCTGCCGAAACCGGTCGACGCTGCGACGGCGCTGACCGACACTGAAGACTTTTGGCGCGAGTGGATCGCAAAAGTCCGGCCGGCCGGACCATGGACGGAGGCCGTGCGCCGCTCGGTCATCACGCTCAAGGCGCTGACCTACGCACCGACCGGCGGCATTGTGGCGGCGCCGACCAGCTCGCTGCCGGAGCGACTCGGCGGTCAACGCAACTGGGACTACCGCTTCTGCTGGCTGCGCGATGCGACGCTGACGCTGCTCGGCGCCATGCATGCCGGCTTCTTCGAGGAGGCGCAAGCTTGGCGCGAATGGCTGCTGCGCGCGGTTGCCGGCAGCCCGGACCAGCTGCAGATCATGTACGGCATCGGCGGCGAGCGGCGCCTGACCGAATGGGAAGTGCCGTGGCTGCCCGGCTACGAGAACTCGGCGCCGGTGCGCATCGGCAATGCCGCGCACACGCAGTTGCAGCTCGACGTGTTCGGCGAGATCATGGACGTGCATCACCAAGCGCGGCGCTGCGGGCTATCGACCAATGAATCCGGCTGGGACGCGCAGATCGCGTTCTTGAGCCATCTCAACAAGATCTGGAAAGAGCCCGACCACGGCATCTGGGAAATGCGCGGCCCGCCCCAGCATTTCACTTATTCCAAGGTCATGGCGTGGGTGGCGTACGACCGCACCATCAAGAGCGCGGAAACGTTCGGCCTGCCCGGGCCGGTCGACGAGTGGCACAAACTGCGCGACGTCATTTGCGACGACGTCTGCGAGCATGCCTATGACAAGGAGCTCGGCACGTTCACCCAGGCCTACGGCTCGAAACAGCTCGACGCCAACCTGTTGCTGCTGCCGTGCGTCGGCTTCCTGCCGGTTTCCGATCCGCGCATCGCACGCACCATCGCGGCGGTCGAGCGCGGCCTGCTCAGCAATGGCTTCGTCATGCGCTACAGCACGCACGACGTGAAAGACGCGTTGCCGCCGGGCGAAGGCGCGTTTCTTGCCTGCAGTTTCTGGCTGGTCGACGCCTATCTGCTGCAGCACCGCTACGATGAAGCCGAAACGCTGTTCCGGCGGCTGGTCGGCCTGCGCAACGACGTCGGGCTGCTCAGCGAAGAGTACGACCCGCAGGACAAGCGCTTGATCGGCAACTTCCCGCAAGCCTTCTCGCACCTGGCGCTGATCAACAGCGCCTATAATCTGACGCGGACCGCAAAGCCGCTGCACCAGCGCGCGCAGGACGGGCACGCCCCGCCCGAAGAACTCACCGTCGCGGCGGATTGACGCATTCGCCGGCCGCATCGCTTTTGGCGGCGCCGTCGGGAGGACCGCAATCGCTTTCGCCTTGACTTCGCCTTGAAATCGTATTTGTAACATATAACGTCTCTAGATCGTACACGCAAGGGGGTGATTTATGACGTTCGTGGTTACAGAAAACTGCATAAAATGCAAATACATGGACTGTATTGAGCCATGTCCCGTCGACTGTTTCTATGAGGGCCCCGAAATTCTGGTGATAGATCCAGACGAATGCATCGATTGCAGCGTTTGCGTGACAACGTGTCCGGTCAACGCGATATATCAGGACACGAAGCTGCCGGAAGACCAAGCCGTATTTCTTGAAATTAATCGCAAGTTCTCGGCGATCTGGCCCAATGCAGTTCAGAAATGCGAGGCCTTACCAGACCGGGACAAATGGGCGGAAGTAGCTGAGAAGCGACAGTTTCTGCTCGAAGCGCAAACTTGTGCGGCTGCCGCGAAATAGCGGAGCGCCGCAGAATGAACTTTGTTGCGTCGCGGAGGTCACGCGTTCAAACTCTCCCCGACAAAGGAGGCTATCGCGAAAGCCGCTGAGAAGAAGGCCGCAGGACGCGATGTAATCGGCCTTGGTGCCACACGCCTGCTAACATAGGGTCAGCGATGTCGATTACACCGGAGATTCCGAGAGTTACGCCGTACTACCTGAATCACATCGAGCATGGCGCCACAATGATGACCAAGGGCGGCTGGCAACGGCCGCTCAGGTTCAAGGGTGCGGAAACGGAAGTGCGGGCCACAAGGCAAGCGCTCGGCCTCATCGATGCGCATTCGATGGGGAAATTTGAAATTTGCGGGCCCGGAGCATTGCCGTTCATTCAGTGGATAACCACAAACGACATGACAAGAGCCGAGGAAGGTCGCGGCGCTATCTATACCCTTCTCTGTAACGACCGAGGAGGCATCGTCGACGATATTGTCGTGTATTACATAAACCGCACGCGCTTCTATTTCATCACTAATACGTTGTCCACTGCGCGGGTTCATCAGTGGCTTGAGTCGTGCATTAAGCGATTTGATGGGCCGCCGACATTTGTATTCGATGTCACCAACAAGACAGCCTATCTCTCGGTACAAGGACCGCTGTCGGGCGCCCTGATGATGAAGCTATTTGGCGAAACCGTTAGACAGTTGAAATACTTCCAGTTCATGTTGGCCGATCTTTTGAACGTTCCAGTTCTCCTCGCTAGAACCGGCTACACCGGTGAGCTGGGGTTCGAACTCAATTTTCCCTCTGAATTCGGTTACGGCGTCTGGAAGCATGTACAGGAAAATGCAGCGCACTTCGGTGGCGTGCCGGTCGGCGGAGAAGCCGTCCAGATCCTACGGATTGAAAAAGGCTACAGATCACACGGCACCGACATGACCATCGACAATAACCCCTACGAGATGGGTTTGGGCTGGTTGATACGCTATCAGAAAGGCGACTTCATCGGCAGGGATGCTTTACTTCGGATCCAAGAAGAGGGCGTGGCGAGCCGCTTCGTTGGGTTTGAGGCTGAAGGCAATAGCACGCTCCAGAACGGCACCTGCCTTACCTGTGACAGTGGTCGATCGGCCGGGCGTGTTACCAGCTCGTGCCACAGTCCAACCTTAGACAAAATAATCGCTCTGGGCTTCGTCGAGCGCGGTATAGAAACCAAAGAATTCCGAGCAGGGAGCGGCAACGTACCGGTCAGGCAGGTTGCCATCCCGTTTTACGATCGGGGAGGAGATCGCCTGCGAGGGCTTTTGTGAGGCCAGGTCGAGGTCTCCCCATTCATAGCAAGCCCATTGGGAAACGGCGGTCGTTCCGGAAGCAGAAACCGGCAAGAGGAGCAAATGCCCACAGTTCCAGCCCGCGCTAGCGATGCTGTCCCGAGAGCCATGCTGCCAGCCGCCAAGGAATACCGTTCGGAAAGACAGATCCGGACCGGACTGTACCTGGAGCGCCTCAGCGTTGGATTTTCTTTGGGGACCTTTTTGCTGCTGCCGCTGTTTTTTCGCGGCATGGGCCGTGATGAGGTGTTCTTTGGCGAGGTTTATGCGGCGGGTGCGCTCGGCACATTGCTGTCAGTCTCGCTCGGCGCGGCTGCCATCAAGCAATTCGGGCTCCGACGCGTCGCCCCGGTCGGCAGCCTGGTTTTCGCATTTGGATCGGCGCTATACGTCTTCGCCAGCTATGCCACAGGGCCGCTCTATGCGTTCTTTGTCGCGTCGTTTCTGCAGGGTTTCGGATGGGGCCAGGTGTTCGCCACCGGTCCGATCTGTTTGTCCACGACCCTTCGCAACTTGCCCGAGGACAGCAAATACCGTGAAGCGTCATTTTTCTTCGCCACATACGCGGCGTTCAGTCAGCTGGGCGTCGGGCTTGCGCCCTTCACGATGCGCATTTTGGTCGGCACGTTTCATTGGACCTATGTAAGCGCTTTTGCATTAGGCACGGCGGCGGCCGTCGTCGCCGTGGCGTTGTCTCTGATAACGAGCAGCCGCAACGCGTTGTACTCGTCCTTTGTGAGCGGAGGAGCATCGCCGATCCGGGATTTCTGGCTCGTGCTCAAGCAGCCGAGCGTCTATTTTTTTGCCGCTCTTTTTCTGGCCGGCTGCATCTACACGTCGATGATGAATCTGCAAACGACCTTCGCGGCGGCACGGGGACTGGATTACGGGGTCTTCTACACTTTTTACACGTTCGCGGTAGTCTTTTCCCGCTTTGCCTTGAGCAAGCCAATTTCGAAACTATCGCCGTCCACAAGCATGATCGGCTTGCTCGCGTTGATGACCGTGGCGCTGGCGTCCTACAATTGGGCTGACCGGTCAGTTATCGTGTACGCCATCGCTTCGCTGGTGCTCGGCGGAACCTACGGCCTTGTCTATCCGGTCATGCAAGGGCAGTTGACAAAATATTCTCATGACGAGCTGGTAGCGCCGACGATGGTGTATTTCAGTCTGTCGTACTTCATTGCCGTTTACCTCTTTCCCTTTGTCACCGCGAGCTTCGCGACCAGGTATGGATATTGGGTGATGCCGCTGCTTTTGACCGCCGCGGGCGCAATGGAGCTGTTGGTCGTCGTCTACTTCTTCCGGGTCGTTGCAATGTCACCGACAGTACAGGCCAAGAGCCCCAAATGGGTCCCGGGCGGCTGACGCCCTGTTCGGGTCGAAGCGTCAGGAGTCACCAAGAGGACATACGTCATGTCGAAATTCCCGGTCGAGAGCATCGTGTCTGCAGCCGCAGGCCAGAGGCCGGCCAAGGCTCTCCGCACCTATTTGACCTTGGATGGGCGGGTCGAAGAACAGGACGCCTGGCATTCACTGTCTGCGGCCGAGCTTTTCGCTGCTGCATATGTGATCGGAGCGGATCCGGCCGAAGCGGAGCCGACTATTGGCGCGGGCATTACGATGTGTTTCCGTCCCCATGGCCGATTGTATCTCCTTCCGAACGCCGACGTTCCGCGCTTGCAAAATCAAGTAAAGACGGCGATGACAGCTTCC
>JASHSE010000602.1 GCA_030036975.1 Xanthobacteraceae bacterium
CGCGGCGGCGCCTGGCTGCTCGGTTTTGGCGGCTCGAGCCGCCAGGCGCCGCCGCGCGCGGCGCGCGAAAGCGCCGCGGCCGGCGTCGTGCTCGGCAACAGGGTGGTGCGGCCGGTGCTCGGCTCGCGGCTGGTCAATATCGACTATTCGGATCCCAATCCGGCGCGGGCACAGAGAATCGCCGCCGCCTATGCAGACGCCTTCATCGCCTCCAATCTCGACAAGCGGTTTCAGGCTAATTCCTACGCCAAGGTGTTTCTCGAGGAGCAGCTGAAGACCCTGAAATTGCGCCTCGAGCAGTCGCAGAAAACGCTGCTCGACTTCGCGCAAAAAGAGGAGATCGTCGACACCAACAACAAGGCGCCGATCGCCGAAAACAATCTGGCCAGCGCCAATGCCGCACTCAGCACGCTGATCTCCGAGCGGATCAAGAACGAACAATTGTGGAAGCAGCTCGACGCGGCGACCGCGATCAATCTGCCGCAGCTCCTCTCCAACCCCACGATCGAGGCGCTGCGCGCAAAACGCAATGCGCTGGAGGCGGACTATCAGGAAAAGCTGGAGACCTTCAAGCCGAGCTATCCGGCAATGCTGCAAATCACGAACCAGATCGCCGAAATCGACCGCCAACTGGCGGCGGAGCTGAAGACGCTGAAAGCGTCCTACAAGGCGGCCTACGAGTCGTCGCTGCAGGAAGAGCAGGAAATGCGCCGCCGCATCGAGACGCTGAAAGCCGACGTGCTCGATCTACAGAAACGCAGCATCCAGTACAACATTCTCAAGCGCGAGGTCGACACCAACCAGACGCTCTACGACGGCTTGTTGCAGCGCTACAAGGAGGTCGATATCGCCGGCGGGGTCGGCGCCAATAACGTCTTCATCGTCGACAAGGCGACGCTGCCCGGCGCGCCGTCGTCGCCGAACCTGTCGCGCGCGCTCCTGGTGTCCGTGGTGTTCGGGCTCGGCTTGGCGCTGGGGCTGGCGCTCTTGCTCGAGCACCTCGACGATACGGTGCGCTCGCCCGAGGACGCCGAGCGGATTTCCGGCCTGGTCACGCTCGGCATCATCCCGAAAGTCGCCGCCGGCGCGACCGACGACGAGCTGGCGAATCCGCGTTCGCATACCTCGGAAGCGTATCGCTCGCTGTGCACCGCCTTGCAGCTTGCCACCGAAAGCGGACTGCCCAAGACCTTGCTGGTATCCAGCGCCGGACCGGGCGAGGGTAAATCGACCACGGCGCTGACGGTGGCGCGGCATTTCGCCAATGTCGGGCTCAAGGTGTTGTTGGTCGACGCCGACATGCGCAAGCCGACGCTGCATCTGAAGCTGGGTTTGGACAATTCGACCGGGCTCTCCAATTACCTGACCGGCGCCTGCGAGCCGCCGGAGGTGTTGCAGCAGACCGACGTGCCGAACCTCGCCTTCATGGCGTCCGGCCCGATTCCGCCCAACGCCGCGGATCTACTTGGCACCTCGCGGCTGTTGTCGCTGTTGTCGGTCGGCCTCGAAGTGTTCGATCTGATCGTGGTCGACAGCCCGCCGGTGATGGGGCTGGCCGACGCGCCGTTGTTGGCGAGCGCGGTGTCGGCGACGATCTTCATCGTCGGCGCCAGCCAGGTGCGGACCAAGCTGATACGCGCAGCGGTGCGGCGCCTGCAGATGTCTCGCGCCACGCTGATTGGAACGGTGATCACCCGGTTCGATGTGCGCCATAGCTATGGTTATGGCTACGGCTATGGTTACGGTAACGGGTACGGTTACGGCCAAGGCTACGGCCAGGACGATGCGGCCGTTTCCGTTGCGGTCGCCGACCAGGGGCGGCGCGAGCAGCTGACCAATTCACAGGCGAGCGGATGATGCCCGTCCGGACGGCGTTAAAGCTTGCCATCGATCTTTTGCATGTGCCCGCCCAGGTGCGGCTCATCAGGTCCGAGCCGTTGCCGGACGGCGTGGTGCTGCTGTTGCGCATCGCCGCGAACGAAGCGGAGGCCGAGCGGGAGGCCGCGGCGATGACGCGACGGTCGCCCGAGACGATCCGGCGCGCCGCCGCGTTTTTCATCGAGCAGATCCTGTTTGCGCCCGACGCCGACTCTTATCGCGTGCTTGGCGCGGACGCGGCGGCGAGCGCCGGCGAATTGCGGCGTAACGCGGCGCTGCTCTTCAAATGGCTGCATCCGGATCGCGACGCCCATGGCGCCCGCGCCGCGTTTGCAAGCCGCGTGACCGGGGCCTGGAACGACCTGAAAACGCCGGAGCGGCGCGCCGCCTACGACGCGCAACGCCGCGCCGCCGGCAATGACTCGGCGTGGCGCGGCGCCAAGCCCGGCTCACGCAGCAAGCGCAGAAATCACTTGGCGAGCGCGCTGGCGCGGCGCCGCGCGCGGCAGCGCGAGGCTTGGCTGGCGTATCAAGCCGGTAAGCCGGGTTTCTTCCGCCGCGCTCTCGCCATGCTGCTGCAACGGCCGGTATAGCGAGCGGATTTGCGCCTGGCCGACGTCCGTGCCGCCACGGCATTACCGTACTTGCGTGCCATAGAGTGGAGTTGAACGCGTAAAGCGAGCCGGAATGCCGCAACCCGCCAGCACAGCTAAGAGCGACCAGGTCAAGCCGTCGATCGTAACGGCGGCACGGAAAATACTCAGCTTGCGAACAATCGGCATCGCGCTGTGCGGCATCATTCTGGCGTGGCTGGTGCTGTCGCGCAGCCTAGCCGCCTATCTGGCTGACGGTGCGCCGCAAACCGCGCTGTGGCTCAATCGGCGCGAGCCGACGGCGCTGCTCTATCTCGCCGATCGTGCGATCAACGTCCCGCCGGCTCGGCCGGGCGCGCCGGCCGGCAGCGCGGTGCAACCGGCACAGCCGCGCCAAGCGCGCGGCGACGAGCCGATCGCGGCGCC
>JASHSE010000603.1 GCA_030036975.1 Xanthobacteraceae bacterium
CGTCGCGCCGCAAACGACGAACCGATTCGAACCACCACGAGGCCGCACCGTGATGACGCGGCCGCAACGATGCGAAATTGCGGATATCGAGAACGTCGACAAACTGCGCCGTTGAAATGATGCGCTCCATGAAGCGCTCGATGATCGGATTCTTGTCGGTAGAATGCCAAATCAGGAACTCGCGCGCCTTAGAACGCTGCAGATGAGTCCGCAGGTGCTGGATGACCAGCAGCTGATGCCCGCCGCCTGCGGTGAAGATGCGGGCGGCGGGAGCTGACGTAACGTCCCCCACATTTGTCGAACCCGCGCCTGCGCGCTCTAACATGTCAAACCGCCGTCACGGTCTCGAAAGATTGGCGGCGCCGATCGTCGCATTCCACGCCGTTTCGGCGCCGGCATTCCATGTACCAAGGAACCAGGTTTTCGCTCCGCCGGCGTAATGAATTTCGCCGCTTTCAAGATATCTCATGCCAAAATAATCCTTTATTTCCGGAAGCGAAGTGAACCACTTTGTGCCGTATTGCTGAGATCGAGGCGGATAGGTGGTCAACAGATGCAGCAGAAAAGTATTCGGCAATCGCAATTTACAGAAGTCGATGAACGAGCGCAGATGATCGAGGACGTACCATGTTATTTCCGCCATGACGATGACGTCGGGCCTGTTCTTCTCGATCGCCGCAAAATCCTCGAACTTTCCACCTACGAACTCCACGCTTTGACCGTACAGGCTGCGCGCCTTTTCAATCGCGGTCGCGGAAACATCTATACCGACCACGTCGAGGCCGATTGCCGCCATTCGTGAAGAATAGTGGCCAAGCCCGCAGCCCAAATCCACGACCTTGCCAATGCCGTGCATGGCCTTGAGTCGGGAGAGCAGACTGATGCCGACCGCCTTTTCCGAGGCAAATTGGTCGTGCGCCGTTTGATGCCAGGGATCGGCGAAGTCTCGATACATTTGCTCAAACTCGCCGATCAGCCGGCCGTCACGAATGGCGTAATCCTGGTATCGCTCGTATTTTGGCATGCGCGCGGCTAGCAACCCTGGCGCTGCAGCCAGATTTGATCGCGTTGGAGCGACGGTTTCAAACCTTCGTCGCGCTCGATGTGACCGTTGATCGCCGTGAGCTCCGGGTTGTTTTCCAGCAATGCGAGGATGTCGGCCGTCGTAAAAGCGGCGTTGGCCGGATACAACGCTTCATAGATCCGGCGCACCAAATCCAGATCCTCTGGATTGTCGACGGTCCAGCGCAGCGCCGAGAGGTTCGGGTTTCGCGTTATGCGGCCGATCCTAAACCGATCGGAGTGCTTGCGAATGAACAGCGTGACATGTTCGCGCTCGGACGGCAGTTGAGCCACTGCCGCGGTCTCCAAGAGCGCCTCGGTCGAAACGACTTCGACGTCCAAGCCATCCGGATAGGTCGGCGGATCGGCATTTGTGAGATAGTCGTATCCGCCTGTCTCGAACATGTCGATTGCTTCATCGATCAATTGCCAATCGGCCAGAGGACAATCGCCGCCCAGGCGAACGACTGCTTTAGGACTGAATTGACGCGCCGCGCAGGCAAAACGCCCAAGCACATCCCCCAGATCGCCCCGGTGCACGGCAATATTGCGCTGCGCGCACTCTTTTACGAGAACATCGTCACTCGCCTCGGTGCTGGTGGCCACAACCAACCGCTCGACCCGACGGCATCGGCCGAGCCGCTCGATTTGCCGAAACAGCATCGGCTCGCCGAGTATCGGCTTGAGCACCTTTCCCGGCAGGCGGCTCGACGACACGCGCGCTTGCAGCAAGCCGAGAATCATCTTGTCGCGCTCTCACCGGAAACGAGCAGGATGAGTTCTAGCAAGCGGACCGCGCTTAGGGATCGGCGGCAGCGAAATCAGAAAAACTCACGTCAGGTCGTCCCATTGCAGGACGTGATCCTCGTCGAGGTCCCGCCTGATACGACGGCCGATCACCTGATCCCAGAACACTGGACTGATGCCGTGGGCTGGACGCTTGCAGGTGACGTCGCGCTCGGCGATGACATGGCCGGCATTCAGCGTCCGGTCGACAACGATCGAACGGCGGGCGTGCTTGCGAGCGGTTGCCTCATCGGCTAGCGCCGCCTTGTTTTCCTGGCCCAGCACCTCGCTGAGCAATTCGACGTTTTCGGCAAATTTTTTCAGATCGTTGACGTCCATCGCATGATAGTGATCATTGCCCGAGAGTTTTTTGTCGTGAGTGAAATGCTTCTCTAATACGAGCGCGCCATTCAACCAGGCGGCGGTCAATACCAGCATGCGCTCGTCGGGCAGCGTGTGATCGGAATAACCCACGATGTTTTCGGGAAAGGCGCGCTGCAGGCCCTTGATCATGTTGATATGCGCATTGCGGTTTGGACACGGATAGTTCAGCACGCAATGCAGCAACGCGACATACTTGGCTCCCGATTGGTTCAGGATTGCAACGGCCGTGCCGATCTCATCCAGATTGGAAGCGCCGGTCGACAGCACCACCGGCTTGTGCTTGCTCGCGATCTGCCGCAACAGCGGTACGTTATTGAGATCGGCCGAAGCCACCTTGAAGAACGGCACGAGCGGGTCAAGGAATTCGACCGCTTCGGCATCGAAGGGTGTCGAAATGAAGTCGATCTGCGCGGCCCGGCAACAATCCGCCAAGGCGCGGAATTCTTCGGCGCCGAATTTATCGTACTTTTTGAATAACTCGAACTGACTTTCGGTAGGCTCCTTCGTCATATCCCAATATGCCGGACTGTGCTTCGAAGCGATGCGGCCGGCTTTGTAGCTTTGGAACTTGGCGGCGCTTGCGCCGCCCTCCCCGGCGAGCCTGATAAGCCGCTTTGCAAGCTCAAAATTGCCTTCGTGATTGACGCCGATCTCGGCGATCACGTAAGGCTTGCTGCCGGGAGCCAGCAGGCGCGAGCCGAGCATCACTCGCGGCATGTCAGATTCCTTTGCGCATTTGCTCCAACGCGCTGCGTACCAGCGATATCATCGCGTCGAACTGGCCTTCCGGCATCCAC
>JASHSE010000604.1 GCA_030036975.1 Xanthobacteraceae bacterium
TGTTGGGAATGGTTCATGGGAAGGGATGGGTATCGACAATGAGAGACGCTGCTGCCGAAACGGCCAAGAAAATCACGCAGAAAATCACGCAGAAAACCGCGCCAAAGGCCGTCGTCGCCAAGGAAAATGTGGACAATGCGAAGGAAACCGCGCTGGACCGCCGCTATGGTGCGATCGGCATTTCAGCCGTCGCCGCCGCGGCGCGCTATCAGGGCGTGGCCAAGAATCCGGCCTACGCCCCGGTCGCGAATGGGTGGTATGAGCCGGCCGATGAGGCCGCCTAGGCCGCGAGGCGGCAGCAGTCAGAAATCAGACACCGATTTCCGAGGGTTCCGATTCGATTTTCGACTTCTGATTTCTGACTTCAGATTTCCGGCTTCAGATTTCTGACGTCCGTCTGATCCCGCGCGAGCCACGCCTCGGACGCGGCGAGGACCGCCACGACGACGCCGATGGCGACGTCGATGGTCATGGCCTGGCTGTCCTGGAAGGCGAGCAGCCAGGGCGCTACGATCAGCGCTAAGCCGGCGACCAGCATGAGCCATTCCTCCCAGACCGCAAACGCGGCGAGCGCCGCGATCGACAGCACAGCGATGATGATGCCGACGATCGAGGCGGTCTGCCATGGCGCGCCGCCGGACAGATCGAACAGCCATGGCGAAAAAAACAGCACCACGGCGAGCGACAGGTTCACCACGTCGCAGAGCCGCAAGTTACACCACTCTTCCATGACACCCTCTCCGACAGGGACAATTGACGCTGTCGGTCGTACGGCTATCGGCCATGCACATCGGCGCAGACGCGGCCGCCGCGTCGGCGCTGCCCGATATTCGCAGAACCGAACGCGGCGGCTTTGGTTCCGCTGCAGCATATTTGATGCGGCCGGGGCGCCGTCAAAGGCGCGTGCGGGATGAAGCGTGCCGCTGATTTGTCCGGCTTCTCCGCCGCCGAGATCGAGGCCGGGCGCCGGCTGTTTGCCGGGGACTGGCAGTTTGTTGCGGCGGCACCGGCGCTAACGGCGCTGCCGCCGATGGCCGGGCCGGAAATCGCTTTTGCCGGCCGCTCCAACGTCGGCAAGTCGAGTCTCATCAACGCGCTGACCGGCCGGCGCGCACTGGCCCGTACCGCGGCGACGCCGGGTCGCACCCAAGAGCTGATTTTCTTCGCGGGCGGGGAAGGCGGCCATGACCGCGTGGCGCTGGTCGATATGCCGGGCTACGGCTACGCCGCGGCGCCCAGAGCCAAGGTTGCGGCCTGGACGGCGCTCATCTACGACTATTTGCGCGGCCGCGCCACGCTGGCGCGCGTCTACCTGCTGATCGATGCGCGCCGCGGTCTGATGCCGGCCGACGACGAGATCATGGCCACGCTCGATCAAGCGGCAGTGAGCTATCAGGTCGTCCTTACCAAGTCCGACGCTCTCGCCGCCGCGGCGCTCGAGGAACGCTCGGCGTCGTTGCGCCAACAACTGGCGAAGCGGCCGGCGGCTTATCCAATGGTTCTGGCGACCTCTGCCGAAACGGCAGCGGGGATAACCGAACTGCGCGCTGCTATCCATCGGCTATTGCGTGAGCGGAGGTGAGGGAGCGAAGGCCCTCGCGATCGGCGCCCGCGCAGTAAACATTGAAGCGAAAAAGCCGGCTGCGGGGAGCTCCCGCAACCGGCCCGTTCTAGGGCTCAGACCAGAGGGCTGTCGAGCGGTCAGGAGATCGGCCGCGTCTGCGGCGTTGTGGTCGTGCGCATGAAGCCGACCATGGTGCCGCTGAGCGTGCTGCCGGTCAGCAGGATGGCAGCGCCTGAGACCAGGATGCCGATCAGCGTCAACGGCACCGTGTAGAGGCCGGCGACCGCGAGGATGCCCAGCACGATAACGGCTACCCCGCCCATTGCCTGCAACATCGCGGAACCGACGGCGACCTCGTTGGCGATAATCCGCAGCACTGGCGCGCGCGCCTGGAACTGCGCCGCCATCGACCGCGACGTCAGTAACTGCCATACGGACGAGCTACTGAGCGCAAGCGCGGCGCCGAACGCGATCACGGCGATCGACGTCAGCATCGCCGCGTGCAGACCAAGCAACGCCAGCACGCCGAGCACGATGCCGGCAACGCCCACCAGGAACAACGCGGTCAGGCCGCCACCGCCCACCGCCGACGCGCTGCCTTCGGGCTCCATCGCGAACTCACTCAACATGGTGCCGCCCTGGATCAGCAACGCGGCGCCAAATACGATCGTCGCTATCGACACCAGCACTTCGGGATGGACGCCTGCAAGGCCGATGATCGCCAGCACGATCGCGGCGATACCTCCGAGCGCATCGACAAAACCGCCATAGGTTGCGGCTTCACCCGATGCCGTCGTGGACGAATAGGTCATTGACATGTCAAACCTCCTTAATCGGTACGGAGGATGCTGCCGGGCCAATTGTGTGGGGAACTTACGGCGGGAACCCCGTTATTAGCTGCGCGGGCTCCGTTTCGCTCTCGCACGCCGTTCGGTCCGGTGCGTGCCTCTCCACAGACAACGTTTGCAGCCTTGCCGTGTTCCGCGAGTGGGCCTGGCAAAAGGCCTTTCTCTGCAGCACGGTAGCGGCTAAATAACGATTTCGCCCAAGGAGTTCCTAATGGAGGTGACGCCGTTTCAGCAGGCCCGTATCCTGGCCGAGGCGCTGCCCTATATGCAGCGCTACGACGAAGCGACCATCGTCATCAAATACGGCGGCCACGCCATGGGCGAGGAGCAGCTGGCCCGCGATTTTGCGCGTGACATCGTGCTCCTGGAGCAGACCGCTATAAATCCGGTCGTGGTGCACGGCGGCGGGCCGCAGATCGAGGCCATGCTCAAGAAGGTCGGCGTGCAATCGCAATTCGCCGGAGGCCTGCGCATCACCGACGCCAAGACGCTGGAAATCGTCGAGATGGTGCTGGCCGGATCGATCAATAAACAGATGGTCGGGTACATCAACGACGCCGGCGGCAAGGCCGTGGGGCTGTGCGGCAAAGACGGCAACATGGTGATCGCGCGCAAGCTCACGCGCAACGTCGTCGATCCGGGGTCGAACATCGAACGCGTGGTCGACCTTGGCTTTGTCGGCGAGCCGGACAAAATCGATACCACCGTGCTGATGCAAATTCTCGGTCGCGACCTGATCCCGGTCCTGGCGCCGGTCGCCGCTTCCGCCGCCGGCGGCACGTTTAACGTCAATGCCGATACGTTTGCCGGCGCCATTGCCGGCGCGCTCAAGGCCAAGCGTTTTCTCCTGTTGACCGATGTTCCCGGCGTGCTCGACAGGTCGAAGAAGCTGATCCCGCAGCTGTCGGTCGAGGACGCGCGGGCGTTGATCGCCGACGGCACCATTGCCGGCGGCATGATTCCGAAAGTCGAGACCTGCATCGATGCGCTGGAGCGCGGCGTCGAGGGCGTGGTCATTCTCGACGGCAAGGTGCCGCACGCGGTGCTGCTCGAATTGTTCACCGAGCTCGGCGCCGGAACGCTCATTCACAATTGATCCGTCAGTATGGTTCACAATCCAGCTGAGCGCTTCAGCTTCCGCTGGCTCCCGCGAAAGCGCGGACCCAGCTCTTTGCAGCCTTTGGATTCCCGCTTGCGCGGGAATGAGCGGATGAAATGAGACCGAGCGGCGCGCGCGGGCGGCTTTACGCGTTGTGGCCCGGCCTTGTCGCGGCGACGTCGTTCGGCGTCTCCGACACGCTGGTCAAGCTCGTCCTTGCGTCCGGCATCGACGTGCTGACCTTGGCGCTCATTCGCGGCCTGGTCGGCGTCGCCATCCTGTTCGCGTACCTGCGGCTTGGCGCGCCGCCGCCGCCGGCCAGCGCGCGCCAGCGCGCCTTCGCGCTGGCGCTCGGCGTGTTATTCGCCGCGATCGTCTACGGCCTGTTCGAGGCGATCGACCGCATCGCCGTGCCGGTCGCAGTTCTCACTTATTTCATTTATCCGCTGTTGACCGGGATCGGCGGCGTCATGTTCGGGGTCGAGCGCATCGGCTGGCAGGGCATGGCCGCGGCACTCATCGCCTTCTGTGGCCTGGCCCTGACCATCGAGGCCTATCCGCAGCACCTGTCGCTGGTCGGTTTGGGCTTTGCGCTCGGCGCCGCCTTGTGCCGCGCCGCGTTCCTGCTGCTGGCGCGGCGCGAATTGCAGCAGCTCGATCCGCGGCTGACCACCTGGTATTCGCTCGTTTCCTCGACCGCGATCTTCGCCATCGCGGCGGCCGCCGCCTTGAACTGGCCGGCCGCGCACGACGTCGGTGGCTGGGCGCTTGCGAGCATCGTCGGCGTCGCCACTGCGATCGCGATCCTGACGCTCTACATGTCGACCATCCGCATCGGTCCGTTCCGCAGCGCGCTGATCATGAACCTCGAGCCGCTGCTGGCGACCGCGCTCAGCGCACCGCTGCTCGGCCAGGTGATTACACCCGTTCAGGCGCTGGGTGCCGCCATCATGCTGGCCGCCTTGGTCGCGTTCCAGTCCTGGCGCTGACGGTGTAACGCACTGTTCCCCGTCATCCTGAGAGCCTGTGAATCTATTGATTTTGGAGGTTTGCGACCTGAGTCAAATCAAGGACTTAGGACCCTGGAAAATCGCAAAACGCGAATAGATTCACATTCTCTGAGGGTGACGCATAACGGTTACTGAAAATCGCGCTTGGTGTAACCTTGAACCGCAGTGGTGACAGGAGGAAAGTCATGAGGAGGGAAGCCGGTCACGAGCAACACGCAGCGATCGATCACGGCGCGGCATGCGGCTGCTGCGCGTCGCGGCGGCAATTCCTCGCCGGCGCCGCGGCGTTTGGCGCCGGTGCGGCGCTGCTGGGCGGCCAAGCCTCGGCCCAAGGCGCTGCGCCGGCTGTCCCGGCGGCGAAGCTGATCGATACCCACCATCACTTTTATCCGCCGGCCTACCAGAAGGCGTGGAGCCAGTGGGAGGATCGGCACAAGGTTCCGCATCTCGGCGTGCAACTTGCATGGACGCGCGAGAACGCCTTCGCGGCGATGGAAGGAGCCGGCATCACCACCGGCGTGCTGTCGCTGCCGTCGACGCCCGGCGTGTGGTTCGATGGCGGCGCCGAGGCGGCGCACGCCATGGCGCGGCTATGTTGCGAGTTCGGCGCCGACATGGTGCGCGACCGGCCCGGCCGCTATGGCCTGTTCGCGCCGCTGTCGATGCTCGACGTCGACGCTACGCTCAAGGAAATCGAGTACGCGTTCGACACGCTGAAAGCCGATGGCATCAACCTGCAGAGCAATTACGGCGACAAGTGGCTGGGCCATCCGTTCTACAAGCCGATCCTGGAAGAGCTGAACCGCCGCAAGGCGGTGGTATTCGTTCATCCGTTGGTGGCGAGCTGCTGCGACGCGCATCTGAGCGTCGGCGCGTTTCCGGCCGTCATCGAGGTGCCGCACGACACGACGCGCACCGTCGTCAGCCTGCTGTTGTCCGGCACGTTGGCGCGGCTGCGCGACATCAAATGGCTGTTCTCCCACGGCGGCGGCACCATTCCGTTTCTCGCCGGCCGCATCGAAGCGTTTTATGATCAGAAGGCGCGCGGCCCGAACGGCTTTGCACCCGACGGCATCGAGGCCGAATTCCGGCGGCTGCATTACGACACCGCCAACGCCACGCATCCGGCCGCCATGGCGGCGCTGCAGAAGCTGGTGCCGATGTCGCAAATCACCTACGGTACCGACTACCCGTACTTCTCCCTCGATCAGATCGCGGCTCTGCGGCGGCTTGGTCTTGCCGCGGCGGAGCTTCAGGCGATCGCCAGCGGCAATATCGCGCGGCTCATTCCGCGGCTGAGCGCCTGATGCCAAGGCGAGTGGCGGCCATGCGCGCGGGCAGAGCAGAAGAGAGCGGTCGGCGATGGCGCGCCGTTCTGGGCGCATTCATCCTTTTGCTCGCGGGCGGCGGCGCCG
>JASHSE010000605.1 GCA_030036975.1 Xanthobacteraceae bacterium
CGCCGTGCACCGGCAAGCGGGTATGCGCCAAGCCCATGATCAAGCCGTCGTCGGTCTCCGCGGTCACGGCCAATTCGCGCGGCAGGCTTTTGCGTTCGACCACCAGCGAATGATACCGCGTGGCGCAGAACGGCGCATTGATGCCGCGAAACACGCCGGCGCCGCGATGGCGGATCTCCGAGAGCTTGCCGTGCACCGGCTCGGGCGCGCGTGCCACGGTGCCGCCGAACGCCTGGCCGATCGCCTGGTGGCCGAGGCACACGCCGAGGATCGGAATTTTCGGTGCGGCCCGGGTGATCAGGTCGAGGCAGATGCCGGCTTCGTTCGGCGTGCACGGGCCGGGTGAGAGCACGATAGCATCGGGATCCGCGGCGATGATGGCGGCGCTCGTCACCTTGTCGTTGCGGTGCACGTCGACCGCGGCCCCCAATTCACCCAGATAGTGCACCAGGTTGAAGGCAAAGCTGTCGTAATTGTCGATCAGCACCAGCATAGCTGCCGCCTTTTTGGCTCAGCGGCTCTTAGACGCGGCTAGGAGGTGGGTCAAGGCAGGAGGCAAATGGCCAAAACGCCGTCAATACGGTTAAATGTACGCTGGCCACCGCATTCTAAAGTTTTTAGTCATTCCAGGGCCGAGCCAACGGGTCCGGCCCGAAGTGGCCGGCCCGATGACAAGCTCCGCGAGGAGCCCGGAATCCATAAGCCCTGCGCTGGGGTTATGGATTCCGGACTCGCCGCTTCGCGGCGCTCCGGAATGACGATCGAAATGGCTCTTCGGATTGCCTGTGCGATATCAGCGCGCGGCGACTGCGGTGTCTTGGACGGGCTCGGGCAAGCGGTCGAGCGGAATGATCCGCACTTCACGGGCCTGGCCGAATGGATAGCGCGGATCGCGCAGGCAGGCGGCCTCGAAGTAGGGCCATTCGTGCGCGCATGTGGCGTCGGCGGGCCGCGCATCGATGCGGTCGCCTTTGGCGCCGAGCACCGGCCCGTGGGCCTCGACCCGCGGCGCAAAGCTCGGGAGCATGACCAACACGGCCGCGATCGCGGCAGCGGCCGTAACGGCATAAATCGATTTGCGCATGACCCCGGTCCCTGTTCGCCCACCCCATCCGCGCTGGGACGGTCTCTTTTCCATGAGTTGCCTCGGGCGGCGCGGTGGTTCACGGCATTTACGAAAAAACAACCAATGCCGAAACCTCAAGCGAGCGCAATCGCGTAAGGTTTTGATTGCACGAAATATTCCTGGAGCCTCATGAACCTGCTGATTGGCGATCGTAAGCGGCGCCTTGCCGCGGCCGGCGCCGCAAGCTAGACCCCCGGCATGCCGCGCATCGCGCTTTTTGCCGGATCGTTCGATCCCATCACGCTCGGTCATCTCGACGTGGTGCGCGGCGCGGTGCGGCTTGCCGACAAGCTGGTGCTGGCGGTGGGCATCCATCCCGGCAAGACGCCGTTGTTCTCGCCCGACGAGCGCCTCGCCATGCTGAAGGAGATATGCGCGCCGGTGGCGCGTGCGGCGGGCTGCGAACTCGCCTGCCTGACATTCGGCGGCCTGGTTGTCGCCGCCGCGCGCCGTGAGGGCGCGACCACGCTGGTGCGCGGCGTGCGCGATGCGACCGACTTTGATTACGAGATGCAGATGGCCGGCATGAACGCCGCCATGGCGCCGGAAATCACCACGGTGTTCTTGCCCGCGGCGCCGGCGGTCCGCCCGATCACCGCCACTTTGGTGCGCCAGATCGCCGCCATGGGCGGCGACGTCTCGCCGTTCGTGCCTGCGGCCGTGGCGGCGCGGCTGAAAAAGAAGTTCACAAAACTCTGAAATTTTCGTCCGATATCCAATCTTTCCGGGAGATCAAAAGCATGACCCGCCTTTTCGCCTTGCTGCTTGCGCTCACCTTGGCGGCGCCCGCGTTGGGCCAAAACCTGGCCAATCCCGCCGCGCTCAACGAGCAGGCGCCGCCGCTCTACAAGGTCAATGTCGACACCAGCAAGGGCCAGTTCGTCCTCGAAGTGCATCGCGACTGGGCGCCGATCGGCGCCGACCGCTTCTACAATCTGGTCAAGAACGGGTTTTACGACAACGCGCGTTTCTTCCGCGTCATCTCCGGCTTCATGGTGCAATTCGGCATCAACGGCGATCCGAAAGTGTCCGCGGTCTGGCGCGCGGCCAACATCAAGGACGATCCGGTGCGGCAGAGCAACCAGCGCGGCTATATCAGCTTCGCCACCGCCGGACCGAACACCCGCACCACCCAGGTCTTCATCAATTTCGCCGACAACCGCGCGCTCGACCGCATGGGCTTTGCGCCGTTCGGCCGCGTCGTCTCGGGCATGGACGTGGTCGATGCGCTCTATAGCGGCTATGGCGAAGGCGCGCCGCGCGGCAATGGACCCGCTCAGCAGCGCGTCCAGAGCCAGGGCAATGCCTATCTGACTCAAAATTTCGCCAAGCTCGATTACATCAAGAAAGCCGCCATCGCGAAGTAAGCTTGAGGAAGCAGGACAATCATGACCGAACCAAACGATAGCGTCGACCTGCCGTCAGGCGCCGATCCGGACAACACGCTCGTCCTCGACGTTACGCCGGGCCGCATTCTCATCAAGCTGCGCACCGATGTCGCGCCCGGCCATGCCGAGCGGCTCAAGCAGCTCGCCCGCGACGGTTTTTACGACGACGTGCCGTTCCATCGCGTCATCGACGGGTTCATGGCGCAGACCGGCGACGGCCAACACGGCAACGGCACCGGCGGCTCGTCCTATCCGGATCTGCGCGCCGAGTTTTCGCAAGTGCCGTTCGAGCGCGGCATCGTCGGCATGGCGCGCAAGGGCGGCAACGACCACTCGGCCAACAGCCAGTTCTTCATCATGTTCGAGGAGGGCTCGTTCCTCAACGGCCAGTACACGGTGATCGGCGAGGTGATCATCGGCATGGACGTGGTCGACAAGCTCAAGCGCGGCGAGCCTCCGGCCAATCCCGATCGCATCATCCGCATGCAGGTGGCGGCGGACGCCGCCGCGTAGAGCATATCTCGCTCAGATAGCACCACGTTCTCGTCATGCCCGGGCTTGACCCGGGCATCCATGCGGCTTCGACGCAGCATGGATTGCCGGGTCAAGCCCGGCAATGACGAATGAAGGAGCTCGATTCGATTACAGCGGAACGTGCTTCCTAACTCACGGCCGAAGCGCTCAGATTCTATTCTGCAGGC
>JASHSE010000606.1 GCA_030036975.1 Xanthobacteraceae bacterium
TATCGCGCTATTGCCGCAATGGCGCGGCCGCGGCATCGGCACCGCGCTGATCGAGGCGCTGTTTGCCGAGGCGCGCGGCATCGCCAAGGACGTCAGCATCTCGGTCGAAAAATTCAATCCGGCGCAGCGGCTGTACCGCCGGCTCGGCTTTCGCGAATACGCGGAGGACGACGTCTACTGGTTCATGTATTGGAGCCCGCAGCCGCCGGACGCTGGTCAGTTGAACAGCGACTGATAGGTCGTGACGTCGCCCTCGCGGCCGATCGGCACCAAGAACAGCTCCATGGCGCCGAGCGTGGCATGCCGCAGACCGTAAATACGCTGCGGCAGCACGAAATCGCCACGCGTGGTGAACAACAGCGAGAACGGCTCGCGCGCCAGCTTGGCGTAATTGCGCAACGGCTCCACTTCGATCAGCGTCAGCTCGATCGGCGGCGCCTCCGGCTCGTTCATGGTCCAGGTTTGACCGACCTTGTCGCTGAACAAATCGATCGTGAGTTGCCGGTCGGTCATTTCGCGCACCCTTCAACGCCCGCAAAGCAAAGAAAACCGGAAATCGCCTTTCCGCGCAAGCTCATGCCGATAATACTTTATGCTGTTCGCAGCCGGCCGCTTTTGGCCCGCGGAGCCGGGTGATATCGTGGCGACGAACGCGGCCTTGGGCGCGCTCTTGGCCCGGCGTTAAACGCGCAACGGCATCACTTCAGGCCATGCATTCTCCTGAACCCAGCGCCACGCGCACCGCTTCGCTCGCCGCCGCCATCGCCGATTGCTCGGCCACGGTCGGCGTGATCGGGCTCGGTTACGTTGGCCTGCCGCTGGCCGCGGCGGCGGCCGAGGCCGGATTCGCCACGGTCGGCTTCGATATCGACCCGGAAAAGGTCGCGCTGCTCAATGCCGGCGCCTCGTATGTCGGCGCCGTGTCGGCCGGCCGGCTGGCGGCGATCGTCGAGGCCAAGCGCTTTCGCGCCAGCGCCGACTTTGTGCAACTCGCAGCTTGCGACGTCATCATCATCTGCGTGCCGACGCCGCTAACGCCGCAGCGCGACCCGGATCTGTCGTTCGTCCTCCACACGGCGCGCACCATCGCGCGCCATTTGCGCCCGGCCCAGCTGATCGTGCTGGAATCGACGACGTTTCCAGGCACGACGTGCGACATCGTCAAGCCGATCCTCGAAAAATCCGGGCTAGCGTCTGGCGTCGATTTTTTCCTCGGCTTCTCGCCGGAACGCGAGGATCCCGGCAATGCGCGCTTTGCAACCGCGGCGATTCCCAAAATCGTTGCCGGCGACGGTGAAGCGGCGCAGCGGCTGATCGAAGGCTTTTACGAACGCGTGGTGCAGGCGATCGTGCCGGTGTCGTCGCCCGCGGTCGCCGAGGCGGTGAAGATCACCGAAAACATCTTCCGCGCCGTCAATATCGCGCTGGTCAACGAGCTGAAGGTCATTTACGAGGCGATGGGCATCGACATCTGGGAGGTGATCGACGCGGCGGCGACCAAGCCGTTCGGCTACATGCCGTTTTATCCCGGGCCCGGACTGGGCGGCCATTGCATCCCTATCGATCCGTTTTATCTGGCCTGGAAATCCAAGGAATACGAGCTGCCGACCCGCTTCATCGAGCTTGCCGGCGAAATCAACCGCGCGATGCCGCGCTACGTGATCGCCAAGCTTGAGGCCGCGCTCGACGCCCGGCTGGCGCTGCCGCTCGGCAAGGCGCGCGTGCTGATCATCGGCATTGCCTACAAGAAGAACGTCGCCGACGTGCGCGAGAGTCCGTCGTTCAAGCTGATGAAGCTGATCGAACAGCGCGGCACGACCGTCGCATTCCACGATCCGCACATCGCCAAAATCCCGCCGACCCGCGAGCACCCGGAATTTGCCGGCCGCCGCTCGGTGCCGCTCGACGCGCAAGCGCTGCGCGCGTGCGACTGCGTTCTGCTGGCGACCGACCACGACGCGGTGGATTATGCGCTGGTCGCTCAGCACGCGGCTTTGATCGTCGACACCCGCAACGTGTTCGCCCGCAACGGGCTCAGCGGCGATCACATCGTCAAGGCGTAGCGCCGCGCCGCGCGCGCTGCAGCCGGTCGTTGATCGCCTCGCCGAGGCCGCTGCGCGGTACCGGCATCACCACGATGCGCGCTGCTCCGGCGCCGTCGAGGCTGCGCAGATGAGCAAACAAATTGGCTGCAGCCTCGACCAGGTCGCCGCGCGGCGACAGATTCAGCACGCGTGCGGCCTGGTCAGCGCCGGCCGTCAACTCAGGGCCGAACGCGAGCAACGCTTCGCCCGGCGCAACGCCGGCGACATCGAGCCGCAGCGGGGTGCGCGGCGCATAGTGCGCCGCCAGCATGCCGGGCGCCGCCGGCGCCCCATCGACCACGCGCGGCGGCTCCGCAAGCGGGTGGCCGAGCGCGCGCTCAATGGCCTCGCGCGGCACGCCGCCGGGCCGCAGCAAAGTGGGTTCGCCGAGGCAGGCGACGATGCTTGACTCGATGCCGACCGGCGCCGTGCCGCCGTCGATGATGAGATCGATACGGCCGCGCAGGTCGGCGAGCACGTGTGCCGCGCTGGTCGGCGATACGTGGCCGGAGCGGTTGGCCGACGGCGCCACGATCGGCTTGCCGAACGCCGCCAGGATATTTTGCGCCACCGCATGGCGCGGCACGCGCACCGCGACGGTGTCGAGCCCCGCGGTGGCGAGTTCGGCAACCGGGCAGCCCGCTTCTTTGGGCAGGACGAGCGTCAGCGGCCCGGGCCAAAACGCCGCCGCCAGGCGCGCGGCGTCAGCATCGAAGCGCGCCAGCGCCCGCGCCGCCGCGCCATCGGTCACGTGCGCAATCAGCGGATTGAACGCCGGCCGCCCCTTCGCCTCATAAAGGCGCGCGATGGCGCGGTCGTCGGCCGCATCGGCGCCGAGCCCGTACACCGTTTCGGTCGGAAAGGCGACGAGCCCGCCGGCCGCGAGGCAGTGCGCGGCCGCTTCGATCGCGGCCGCGTCCGTGCCTAAGAGGCGGGTTGCAGGCGGGGCTGTCATTGCGTGTCCTTTATGCCTAGATTTACACGGCCCCGCAGCGAATCCCGAAGGCTTGCGGGGCCACGCGCCCAAATGTATAAGCCGCGCCTGCAGTCGGAGTGTGGCTCAGCCTGGTAGAGCACCTCGTTCGGGACGAGGGGGTCGCAGGTTCAAATCCTGCCACTCCGACCAGTACTTAACGTCCCTTCGCCTCCGCCGCCGGATCAGTATAGTTTCAGCGGAGGCTCTTTGGCGACCCCGCAAGGTTGCAAGTCGATCCCTTTCGATTCAATTCGTAAGCACTTCTCCAGACCCGCGACTGTCTTGGCAGAACGCTATGGCGCCGGCGCTGCATTGGCTGCAGCGATTGTGGCTGCGATCATTGTCTGGACACGAAAGCGGCGGTCTGCTTCAGTGGTCGCGGCGCGGTAAAGATTTTGGTTGAATTTTCTCAAATCCGATAGCCAAAACTATCCTTATAACGATCCATCTTTAGGCGCTACTTTAAGGAAACCATAGCGGATTTCTGCGTAAAAATTGGTAGCTGAGGGGTGTTGAAGAGGTAGTCAATGACGCGCTTCTTTTTTGACTATAGAAGCCACGGCCAATCGCTCTACGATTATCGCGGTCATGAATTCCGAAGCCCTCAGGCCGCGATCGATTTTGCCGGCGCGATTGTCGAAGACCTGAAAAACAGCCTCGACAAAGGGTGGATCGGCTGGTGCATTGAAGTGCGCAATGCCGCTGGCGTGAGGTTCTCCGCGCTGCCGGTTAACTGAATCGCGGAGTACACCGCAGTCGCCGCTATGCCGGGCAAGTCCAGCCAACTGTGTAGGATGGGTTGAGCGTCAGCGAAACCCATCATGCAGCGTCATGGCTCTATGATGGGTTTCGCTGGCGCTCAACCCATCCTACGGCTCCAGCAAGCGGATAACAAAGTCGACCGCGCCCCGTAAGGCATGCCCGTCTTCGCCGTGGCCGCGCCGGACGGCGCATCGGCAATATCGTTCAGACGATCATGCACGGCGTTCGTGCCAATGCCACCAAAGCACGACGGCAATTCCGAGAACGCCGGCTGTCATCAGCAGGAAAAACAGCGCGGAGTTTTCCACCCAGGCAATGGCGGGAATGCCGAGCGCCATAATCAGCCCGAGTAGGCAAACTTGCCAGGACGGAATATGCAGACCTGCAGTAAACGTGCCGAGCGACAGCAACGTGAAAATCGCCAGTCCGGCCGCGTTTGCGCTGAAATTCCTCTGTACCGTCGGCAACAGCATCAGGTTTATGACGATGATGAATGCGAGCCAATGCAGCGCTTGCGACAGGATCAGGCGCCAGCGCGCGGCATTGTCATGGGCGTGGTGCCAGCCCGCGCCGACGCAGACCAGCACAAGGAGAGGTGCGAGGATTTCCCAATACTGCCTGATTGGCTGCCGCGAGAAAGTCTCATAGGCGACCCCGAAGATTGTCAGGACGAGCACCATGCTGAAGGGCAATTCGTAGAGCCAGAAGCTCGGGTGCCGGCGCTTGGTCGGGGAAGTCGTCGCTACAGCATCGCTCATCACGGTCGCTCAGGTCTGGGCAAGCGACAGCGCCACCTGTCTCTTCGGCGGCTTCGAGTTTATCCAGCCGAGCGCGCAATTTGAAGGCCGGCACGGGCCTCCCGGCCCGCCGCATGAGCGCCATCTCGGTTGCGCGTTTAGGTTAACGCTCGCTCCTGCTTGACTGGCCGCCGCCACAGGGTCTCCTTGAGGCGGAGCAAAAGCCCTTTAAGCGGAACCGACATGACGGCGCGCGCGTCGGAGCTGAGCGGCTCCCCGAACCGGCTTGCCGGAGCGCGCTCGATTGGCGCGCTGCCAGTAGTCGGTTGCTGGATAGCGGCGGCCTTTGTTGTATCGTTGGCGTTGGCCGCGCTCGTGCTCGCCATCGCGGGCGTGGGCGAACACGGCACCGCGCTGGCTTTGCGGGCGACGGCGCGCTGGTGCTTTTTGTTGTTTTGGCCGGCCTACGCGGGCAGCGCGCTGGCCAGGTTTTGCGGACCACGCTTTGCAGGTTTGGCACGCCAAGGGCGCGCTTTCGGTCTCGCTTTCGCGGCCGCGCTTGCCGTTCACGTCGGACTGGTGCTCTGGCTCATGGCTGTCGCCGCCGATCAGCGCACGCCCATGCTGTTGTTCTGGGCCGGCGCGGCGTGCGCGTATACGCTTGCACTGTTCTCGCTGCCGCGGGTACGCGGTTGGCTTGGGCCGCGCGCCTGGCGCGTCTTGAGCGAAGGCGCGATGCAGTACATTGCACTGGTCTTTGCCGTCGATTTCATCGTCGAACCGCTGCAGGCGAACGGCCCCGGCAAATATCCGCTCACCTATCTGCCGTTCGTCGTCATGCTCGTCGGCGGAGCGCTGCTGCGCCTCGCCGCGCAGATCCGGCGGCCGCGGATGGCTGGCCAAGCGGTCCCGCAACCTCACTGGCATTCGCGATAGAGCGCCGAAAGCTCGCGGCCGGAGAGGTAAAGCATCTTGTCGGTGAGCCCGCCGTTGCGTGCGATCCATTGCCGTATGGCCGGCGGATAAAAGCTCAACAGCGTGCGTGTTGCCGGCCTGTTGATGACCGGCAGGCCCAAAAAACCCGGCCGCCAGGCGGCATGAAAGCCAAGCACCGCGTTCTTGGTGACGCAGATGCGGCGGGACGGCACCAGACCCAAGACCAGCGTGCAGGCGGAGGAGCACGTGCCGTCGATGATCACCGGCTCATTGCTGTCGCGAACGGCGCTGAAGCGTAACCAATAGGCTCCGATATTGCCGCCGCGGTCGTCGGTAATCCGCAGGGCCGCTGTTGCGCCGGCCGGACTGCCAAAGACGCCGAGAAAGATGAGGTAGGCGGCGGTAGCGCAGTGCACCACGCGGCGCGATCTACCGCTCGAGCACGACGCTGCATGGACCCGGCCAAGACGCAGCATGCGTCGATCTTTAAGGACTTGCGGGCTGCGGCAGCTGCTGGTGGTTGTTCTGGGTCGATTGATAAATTTCGTACGCAATGAAGCCGGTGACGCCGAGCAACCCGGCACCGAAGAGCCAATTTGTCACATCTGAATTCTTGTCCTGCTCTTCGGCATATGATCCAGAGGCGCACGGCGACAAAGCGGCGATGACCATCACCGCACCCGGGTGCAGCTCGACGTTACAGCCGTCCGCATAGGATACCGTGGCCGAGCCGCCTGGGCTGACCATGACCGAATCGCCGGCTTTCACCTCCACGGCGCCGTTGATCTGATGAAAACCCTGGCCCTGATTGACGGAGACTTCGCCCTGAATCGACTGAATGGTGGCGGCCCGACAGGCCGTCGCCGCGAGCAACGAGCAGCCGAAACACAGCGCGGCCAACAGTCCCCGCATGTCGCGTTCCCCTCCGCGATCCCGTTGCGCTTCGAAGCAGCGGCGGCATAGTACTGCAACATACGGCCCCGAACCAGCAGTATAACTCGGGCTGCCTCTCGCTTTTATGAAGCTAAACGATTATCGAAATGACTGTATCTTTTCTGCAACAACACAGACGAACGGGTATCGTCATATGAGCCAGAAATGGCGGCCACGGTGGCGGCGGTCATTCGAGTCAGTCGCACCGTGATCGATCTGCATTGCCACATTCTACCCGGGCTCGATGATGGGGCGAGCGACATCGACGTGTCGCTTACCATGGCGCGGGTCGCGGTGGCGCAGGGCATCGAGACTACGGCATGCACGCCGCATATTTTACCAGGCCTTTACCATAATTCCGGATCGACGATCCGGCAGGCGGTCGCGGCGCTGCAGCAGCGCTTTGAGGCTGAAGCCATCCCGCTGCGTCTGGTGCATGGGGCCGATGTGCATATGTGTCCGGATTTCGTGTCCGGCTTGTGCTCCGGACAGCTGATTTCGCTCGCCGATTCGCGCTACGTGCTGGTCGAGCCGCCGCATCATACGGTGCCGCCGCACCTCGAAGCCTTCTTCTTCAATCTGGTGGCTGCCGGCTATGTGCCGATTCTGACCCATCCCGAGCGGCTGCTCTGGGTTCCTTCGCATTATGAGGCAATCGGGCGCTTGGTCCGTGCCGGGGTCTGGATGCAGCTCACGGCGGGGTCTTTTGCTGGCGCCTTCGGCCGCAATGCCCTATACTGGGCTGAGCGGATGTTAGATGAGGGGTGCGTCCACCTTATTGCAACCGATGCGCACGATACCGAGCGCCGGCCGCCCGATCTGGACAGGGGCCGCGAGATTGTGGCCAAACGCGCCGGCGCCGAGGAAGCGCAGCGCGTGGTCCTGACGCGGCCGTTGGCAATATTGCAGGATCAGCCGCCGTCGAGCGTGCCCGGGCCATGGGGGGCACGGGGGATTAGGGATGCCGAAGCAGGTTCTCGCCCGAGCGACGCCGAGTTGCCGACGGGCGATCGCGGGAATGGGGGCGCTCATTCTGATCGCGTGCGCGGCCTGTCTCACCGGCTGCGCCGGTTCTTCAACCACTAACGGGGTTTTTTCCAGCACGGCCGGCAGCACCGCCGCGGCGCCGGGTGAAGCAGGCGACACTGGCGCCGGCGTCACCGCCTTTGCCGCAACTTCGCCCGCCCCGATCCATTCCGCTGCGGCCGCCGAAGCCGCCCGCAAGCTCACCGCGGGCGCCACGCCGGGCAACAGCGCCTACCGCATCGGCCCGCTCGACGTGCTCGACGTCTCCGTCTTCAAGGTGCCCGACCTGTCCAAGACCGTGCAGGTCGGCGACGACGGCCAGATCAGCTATCCGCTGATCGGCGAGGTTCCGGCGGCCGGAAAGACCACTCACGAGCTCGAGCGCGAACTCGCCCAACGGCTCGGCGACAAATACCTGCGTTCGCCGCAAGTCACCGTGCTGGTACGCGAATACAACAGCCAACGCATCACCGTGGAGGGCCCGGTCAAAAATTCCGGCGTCTATGCGATGAAGGGCAATACCTCGCTGGTACAGGCGATCGCCATGGCCGGCGGCATCGACAGCACCATCGGCTCGGGCGACGTCGTCGTCTTCAGGAACATCGACGGCAGACGTTCCGTCGCCCGCTTCGATATGGACGCAATCAAGAAAGGTGACGCCGAAGACCCGCAGCTGCAGCCCGGCGACGTCGTGGTCGCCGATACCTCGAACACCAAAGTCGCCCTGCACAACATTTTGAGCGTGCTGCCGCTCGCCACCGCCTCCGCGATATTCGTGCCCCTGATGTGAGCGGCAAATCGATGAGCGGCAGATCATGAATCAGCAGCGCGGTGCGGCAGAGGACGGCAACGCGCCATCCGGCGGGCTCGTTCCGTTCGCTCAAGCATTGCCAGTCGCACGCGACCCGTACGCCGTGCCCGTACCGTACGGCGAGGCCGCCGATGCGCCGCTGGTGTTCGGGCTGACGCTGCACGATTACCTGCGCATTCTGATCAAGCGGAGGTGGCTCATCGTCAGCATCGTCGGCGCCGCGATCGTGTTCGGCACCGTCAGCACGCTGATGAAAACGCCGCTCTATACTTCGACTGTCCGCCTGCAGATCGACCCCAATACCGCCAAGATCGTCCAGGCCGGCGACGTCACGCCGGTGGAGGGGCCGTACGGCGACTTCATGCGTACGCAGATCGAGCTGCTCAACGGCCCGAGCATCGCCCAGCGCGTCGCCTCCAGTCTGAAGCT
>JASHSE010000607.1 GCA_030036975.1 Xanthobacteraceae bacterium
TCGCCATCCTCATCGGCGGCCGCAGTTCCATTCTCGGGCCGCTCCTGGGCACAATTCTGTTGACAGTGCTGCCGGAATTCGCAGCGCCGCTGGTGGCGTGGTCCACGTTCCTTTATGCGGCGCTCTTGCTCGCCATCGTGCTCGCGATCCCCGGTGGAATTGCCGAGCTTCTGGATTTCAAGAACCGCCGTCCGCTCGAGAGCGACCGCGCTATTATCCCACGGCCCGAGCTGCTTGCCCGTCTCTTCGACGCGCCAGGCCATGCCGGCGCTTTGACGCTCGAAGCGGTGTCGCTGAGCTTTGGCGGCGTGCACGCGATCGACAGTCTCGACCTGGAGATCCGACCCGGCCAGGTCCATGGGCTCATCGGACCCAACGGCAGCGGCAAGACCACGACGCTGAACGTCATCTCCGGCTATTACGCTCAGCAGCGCGGTGCAGTCAGGCTCGACGGTACGACGCTGCCGGTGTTCGCGCGCGAGCGGCGCGCCCACATGCGCATTGCGCGGACGTTCCAAACCCCGCGTATCGTCGGCTCCGCCTCGGTGCTGCAGAACGTCATGATCGGCGGCACTATCGATGGCAAGGGCACGTTCGTCGAAGCATTGCTGTCGCTGCCGCGCCATCGGCGCGACGAAGCCAAGCTGCGCGACACCGCCATGCTGGCGCTGGCGACGGTCGGGCTGGAGCGGCTTGCCGCCGTGCGCGCCGACCGGCTGCAGCACAGCGAGCTGCGCTTCATCGAGATCGCCAGGGCCTTGATGCTGCGCCCGGCCTATCTCTTGCTCGACGAGCCGGCGGCCGGACTCTCGGCCGAAGAGATCAAGCGCCTGGGTGCATTCCTGCTGGCTATCGCCGAGGCCGGCACCGGCGTGCTCGTGGTCGAGCATCACCCTGATCTGATTTTCGATATTTGTCACCGCGTCACCGTGCTCAATCTCGGCAGGAAGCTCGCAGCCGGCACTCCGGCCGAAATCCGCTCGCATCGCGAGGTGGTCAATGCCTATCTCGGCGGCTGAGCCCTTACTCGACGTGGCCGGCCTTTCGACCGGCTACGGCAAGATCGGCATCTTGCGCGGCGTCGACCTCACGGTCGGCGCGGGCGAAGTGGTGGCGCTGCTTGGCCCGAACGGCGCCGGGAAGACGACGCTGCTGCGCGCGGTATCGGGGCTCTTGCCGTGGTCCGGCCGCGTGCGCTTTGCCGGCCGCGATCTTGCCGGCTTGGGCCCGCGAGTGACAGCGCAAGCAGGGCTGGTCCACGTCATCGAAGGCCATCGGGTGTTCACGCAGCTTGCGGTGCAGGATAACCTTCTGCTTGCCGCCTACGACCTGCCCCGCGGCGAGCGCGCCGCGCGTGTCGAGGAAGTGTTCGCGCTGTTTCCCGAAATCGCCGCTAAGCGCCACGGGCGCGCCGCCGCGCTCTCGGGTGGCCAGCAACAAATCCTGGCGGTGGCGCAGGGGTTGGTGCGGCGGCCACGGCTGCTCATGCTCGACGAGCCTTCCGCCGGCCTGTCGCCGGTGCTGGTAGATCGCGTGCTTGTCATGGCGCGACGACTGCGCGAAACCGGAACCGCGGTGCTGCTGGTCGAGCAGTTGATCGAGAAAGCGCTGGCGCTCGCGGACCGCGTCTATGCGCTGGCGCGCGGCTCGATCGTGCTCGAAGCCGAGGCCGGCGCGCCCGATCTGCCGCTACGCCTGGAGCAAGCCTACATGGCGATCGCCCCGCGCGCGTCGCAGCCCGGCCAAATTTAATCCCGAGCGTCGCGCAAACTCCCGGGCGCATCCAAAACGTCGAACAGTAATTCCGTGTGGACTGTCACGTGCCGCTAAGGTCCAAGCTTGACAATTCAAGGGTACGTCGGCTCGTTGCCGGGCTTGGATGGTGCGGATAGCATCGGCCGGCAATTCAGGGGGACCGAGCGTGCGCGCCAATCGTATCGTCATTGATAGTCCGGGGCCGCCGTCGGTTCTGCGTTACGAGCAACACGACATCGCCGCGCCTGCGCCGCGCGAAGTGCTCATCCGGCAGACGGCAATCGGGCTCAATTACATCGACATCCAGCACCGCACCGGCCGCTATCCGCTCCCGGATTATCCGTCGCCCATCGGCGTGGAGGGCGCCGGCACCGTCGAAGCGGTCGGTGGCGAAGTCCACGAGGTCAAACGCGGCGATCGTATCGTTTATTCGGGAATGCCAATCGGAGCCTATGCCGATCTGCGCCTGATGCCGGCACATCGTTTGGTGCCGGTGCCGCCGTCCATTTCGGATTCGGTCGCGGCGGGAATTTTCACCAAGGGGATTACCGCCCACTATTTGATATTCACCACCGCCGCGCTGAAAGCCGGGGACACCATCCTGGTCCACGCCGCCGCGGGCGGCGTCGGGCTCATTCTTTGCCAATGGGCCAAGCACCTTGGCGCAACGGTGATCGGCACCGTCGGGACCGCGCAAAAGGCCGAACTCGCCCGCGCGCACGGTTGTGATGCGACGATCGTGTACACCGCGGAAGATTTCGTCGATGCCGTGCGGCGGTTGACGCAGGGCAAGGGCGTCGCCGCGGTGTTTGATTCGGTCGGCAAGGATACATT
>JASHSE010000608.1 GCA_030036975.1 Xanthobacteraceae bacterium
CAGGACCATCTGCAGGTGCGCATGCAGTTCCGCTGCAGCGAGCCGATCACCATGAACGACGTGGTCAACAATTGGCGCCACCGCTATCACGCCGGCCTGCGCTACATTCTTTCGCGGAAGGGATTGCTGACGATTGGCGCCGGCTATGCGGGAGCGTTCCTGCGCACGCGGCCTGAGCTCGCCTCGCCCGACGTGCAAATCCATTTTCTGATCTTCTCGACCGAGACTGCCGGCGCCAAGCTGCATCCGTTCTCCGGCTTCATGGCCTCGGTCTGCCAGTTGCGGCCGGAAAGCCGCGGCTTCGTCCGCATCAAATCATCCGATCCGCTGGCGCCGCCGGCGATCCAGCCGCGCTACCTGTCGAACCGCATCGATTGCGACACCATCGTCGCCGGACTGAACCGGCTGCGCGAGGTCATGAACCAACCGGTGATGCGGCGGCTGATCGCCGAAGAACGCCTGCCGGGAGAGAAATGCGCGAGCGACGCCGATCTGCTCGCCTATGCGCGCGCGTCCGGCACCACGGTCTACCATCCGACCTCGACCTGCCGCATGGGCTCCGATCCGGCCGCCGTGGTCGACGAGCATCTCCGCCTGCGCGGCCTCGACCGCTTGCGCGTGATCGACGCCTCGATCATGCCGACGGTCGTCTCCGGCAACACCAACGCCGCCGCCGTGATGATCGGCGAGAAAGGCGCCGACATGGTGCTGGAAGACGCGCAAGCCGGCGCGCCGGTCGCGCTGTCGGCGTGAGGTTGATTGCGCCGTGCGTCAGCCGTCGCTGCTGCTCGACTGATCCTTCCCCCACGTCATTCCGGATGACGCGAAGCGTCGGTCCGGAATCCATAATCACGAACGGCGAAGAAATTTGCGCTGCCATGCGCGACTTTTCGCGATTGTGACTATGGATTCCGGGTTCCTCGCTTCGCTCGGCCCCGGAATGACGATGTCACGCCGCCAAATTGCCGAAGCGGGCGAGATTGGCCTTCTGCTTGTCGTTGCGCGGCGGCAGCTTGAACAGGCGCGCCGCGGTGCCGCCCAAAATGTTGTGCTTGGCCTTCTCCGACAGGAACGGCAGGTCCCAGATCGTCGAGGGCAGGTCGAAATCCCAGTGCGGATAATCGGAGGCGTACATCAGCCGGGTTTCCGCATCGATCATGCGGAAGGTGCATTGCAGCGCCTCGAGATCGACCCGCTCCATCGGCTGCGAGGCGTAGTACATGTCGCGCATGTAGTCCGACGGCCGCTTTTTCAGAAGCGGATATTCCGACGTGCGCAGCATGAACTCGTGATCGAGCCGCTGCATCAAAAACGGCACCCAGGCCAGCCCGCCTTCGATCCAGATCACCGGCAGTTTGGGAAAGCGCTCGCCGAGCCCGTTGGTGACCCAGTTGGTCATATGCAAAATGTTGTAGAACGGAAAGCCGAGCGCATGCACCGAGGCGAAGCGGTTGAGGCCCTTGAATACCGGCTCGCCGATATTGATGGCGGAGTGGAAGGCGAGCGCGAGCCCGCGCTCCTCGATGGCGCGGAACACTTTCATGTTGCTGTTGTGATGGATCGGCAAGGTGCGCGCCGCCGTCACCAGGAAGCCGGTGACGTGCCGGCAAGCGCCGAATTTTTCGACTTGGCGGCGCGCTTCGTCGGCATCGGAGATCGGCAGCGACAGCATGGAATAGAGCCGGCCGCCGGCCGCGGGCAACACCTGCTCGGTGAGCCAGCGGTTATAGGCAAAGCACAGCTCGATCTCCATCTCGGTCGAGGGATGCAGGCCGACGGACAATAGCAGCGTCGGAAACAGGCACGAATAGTCGACGCTCATCGCGTCCATCCAGCGCTGGCCGAGCGCGACGTCGCGCAGCCTTCCGGGCTCGGTTTTTTCCGACGCGCGCAGCGGATAGCGGGTGATGCGGCCGCCCATGTCCTGAAAGCTGACCTGCTGCGGGGTGAGTGCGCCGCGGCCCTTGGTGCGGCCGGCCAGCACCAATTGGCGCAGCACGTCGTTCTCGATGAACGGCAAAAACTGGTCGAAGCATTCGTTCTCGTAATGGTGCGAGTCGACGTCGGCGATCAGCACGTCGTCGAAGCTGCGCTCGTGCGCCTGTTTGCGGGCGTGCGCGAGCAGCCGGCTGGTATCGAGCTGTTCGACGGAAACGCGGCGGCCGCGGTCGGCAAGGAGGTCCATGACATGACTCCGGCAGGCTCAATACGGAATTCGGATGATTGGTGCTCCTTCCGCTCGTCCCCGCGAAAGCGGGGACCCAGCTCTGGATTCCCGCTTGCGCGGGAATGAGCGGAATTGATCAACCGGACAACGTATAATGAGGCGCCAGATTGGCGCGTTTTGCCGCAAAAAGCTACCAGCCGGCTTAGAGCAAATTCGTTCCGGTTACCGTCGTGGGATTAGGCTCTATGCGCGTGTAGTTTCCCCGATTGACAGCCGAATCATCCGAGGGATACTGCACCTTTCGCCGCCGTCTCTGAGTGGATGGCTTACTCGCGGCCCCAAAAGCATACTCAATGGAGAAAATGAGGATGACGAACGACGTCAGCAAACTGGTGCCTTTTACCGGATACTACTCGATGACGGCGGCTTCCGGCGTGGCACCCGGCGCGTTCGTGTCGATTGACACCACCGAGCAACAATCTCCCAAAGCCACAAATATCGTCATCAACGTCTCGATGGATGGGAAATCCATCTTTGCCTCCTATCCTTTCAGCCAGGGAGACTCATTTGACGGCAGGACGCTGAATATCCCCTCCGGAAAGCTTACTCTTGATTTCACCAGACACTACAAAGACGGTCAGCTGGCGACATTTTCGGGAACGATTGGCGGCGTCAACGTCAGTGGCGGCACTTATTTCAATCCAGTCGCCCTGTCGGCGTTTATCGGTGACTATTTTGATCCGGCAACAGGTAAAAAAGCCCTCTCGATAAAGAGCGACACGGAAATTCTGTTTGATTTTTCCGCACTGTCGAAAAATCCATCCGGACGGCTGAAGGCAGTGATCGGTTATAGTTATGTGCCGGCAATGTTTGTTCTCACCTTTAGCGGCGGATCGGGCTCGGAGCCCGGCAAGTTTATGTTGATGCTGGGAACAGCGGGTAAATTAGGATTGGCTTGCAGCATCCAAGACGGCGACAGCCCGCCAAAATTTGCGCCAAAAATGGTGTTGTCCATTATTTGATGCATGATACCGCGCTTCGCTGCCCTTGGTCTCCTCGATGCGGAAATGCTCTTCGACCGCGATCTTGCCCTGCATGCTCAAGTCCCCTCGCAAATCGGTAGGATGGGTTGAGCTCTTGCGAAACCCATCGTCAAACCGCTACGCCGCATGATGGGTTTCGCTGCGCTCAACCCATCCTACGTTATTTGCTTGTTCCTCATTGCAAAAGGCGCCAACATGGATGGCCAAGCACGGTGCCGGACCTGCCAAGCCAAACTGACCGATCAGGAAGCAATTGAGATGCCGCACGCGCCGGCAGCCCCCGCAAACGCGACCAAGGAGACGGTTCTCGAACGCACGCGCGCGCTCGCACCGCGGTTTGCCGAGCGCGCGCAGGCGGCGGAGGAGGCGCGGCGAATTCCACCTGCGTCCGTCAACGAGATGCTCGAAGCGGGCTTCGCCCGCATCCTGCTGCCGAGGCGGATCGGCGGTTACGGCCTCGGCTTCGACACCTGGCTCGATGTCGTGCGCGAATTGAGCAAAGCCGATGCGTCGCACGCCTGGTGCGCCGGACTGATCATCCACCACGCGCATTTGATCGCGCAGTATCCCGAACAAGCGCAGCAGGCGTTGTGGGCCGACGGCCTTGACGTTGCCGTCGCGGCGTCGTTTGCCCCGAATACGCAGGCGATCGCCGTCGATGGCGGCTATCGCATCTCGGGCAGCGGTCCGTTTGCCAGCGGCGTCGACTATAGCGCCTGGGTGATGCTCGGCGGCATGGCGCAGGACAGCCCGACGCCGCAATGGAAGTTCTTTCTGGTCCCGCCCGGCGACTACAAGGTGCACGACACCTGGTTCACCGCCGGCATGCGCGGCACCGGCAGCAAAACCATCGTCACCGACAACGCTTTCGTTCCGCATCGCCGCGCGTTGCGCCTGGCGGACCTGCGCGATGGCAAAACGCCGGGCAGCGCGCTCTACCCCGACGTGATCTTGCACACCCCGTTCTTCTATTATGCGCCGATCTCGTTCGCGGCGCCGATGCTGGGCACGGCCCAGGGCGCCTATGCGCTGTTCCGTGACTGGACCAGAAAGCGAAGGACCCAGAGCGGCGCAGCGATGGCCGAGACCACCTCGATCCAGGTGCGGATGGCGCGCGCCGCCGCCGACATCGACGCTGCCGATCTTTTATTGCGCCGCGCCGCGCAGGTGGCCGATGCGCCGGAATTGTATTCGCCGACGCTGTTGGCGCGCTCGGTGCGCGACTTCGCGCGCGTCTCCGAGCTGACGGTTGCGGCGGTCGATGCGCTCGTTGCGCTCAGCGGCACCGCATGCTTCGACGCCGCCCACCCGATCCAGCGGGCTTGGCGCGATATTCACTTCATGGCGATGCACATCAGCCTCAACCCGGAAGTGAATTTCGCGCATTTCGGCCGCCTGGAGCTCGGCCTCGGCCGCGACGCCAACCGGCCTTGGTTCTGAGCGATCGCCCATCATTGGGCCGCAACGCCGCACGATGGGTTTCGCTTCGCTCAACCCATCCTACGCGCTTATCAGTTTGTAGTTTGTAGGGTGGGCTGAGCGCAGCGAAGCCCACGCGGTTCTGGTGAGTTGGGAATCAACACGATCTAAAGCGTCGCGTTCTTATCAGCAAGCGTAGCCCGGATGAGCGAAGCGATATCCGGGAGCTGCCTGGCAGTCTGATCCCGCATATCGCTTCGCTCATCCGGGCTACGTGCCGCGCAATTTCGCGCTTCCAGAACGATTCAAAATGTAGCCAAGTAATTGTTTCTGATCAAAGATTCGTCGGAATCGTCAAAAAGTGCGCGAAAACGGTGGTGCGGCCACAGCGGCCGAAGCGAAAAGCGCCGCAGAATCAATGCTCAGTCGCTTGTGCTTGACAAAACTTCGCCGCCGAATAAAAGCCGGCGCCGCTTCGCTCATCAAGGGCGTCAACCGGTGGCGTACCGATTGATGGAGCGAGTGCGGTGCCTGCGTGCGGTTTCGCAGACTGCACGTGGGCGGTTCGGAAACTCGCCCGGCCGGCCACGACGCCGGTCTGCCAGGAGCTGGCTGCCCGGGGCGCGGATCGGTTGTCCGCGACCATGAAGCGCGAGAC
>JASHSE010000609.1 GCA_030036975.1 Xanthobacteraceae bacterium
CCGCCAATAACGTAATCGCCCATGTGCCTGACCTGCATGACTTCGTCGGCGGCTTCAAGCTGCTGCTCAAACCGTCGGGAACCGCGACCATCGAGTTTCCGCATCTGCTCAAGCTGATCGAGCAGAAGCAATTCGACACGATCTATCACGAGCATTTCTCCTATTTCTCGTTTCTCGTGGTCGACAAGATTTTCGCCCAGCACGGTCTGCGCATCTATGATGTCGAATCCTTGACCACACACGGCGGTTCGCTACGCCTCTTCGTCTGCCACGTCGATGCTCCGTTTGCCCGCAGCCGCAGCGTGGACGACATGATCGCGACGGAGCGCGCGGCCGGCCTCGACCGCATCGAAGGTTATGGCGGCTTCGCCAAGTCCGTGGCCGACATCAAATGCGCGCTGCTGAGCTTTTTGATCGAGGCACGCAGTGCCGGCAAATCGGTCGCCGGCTACGGTGCCCCGGCAAAAGGCAACACGCTGCTCAATTATTGCGGCGTCGGACCCGAGCTCCTGCCCTACACGGTCGACATCAGCCCGCATAAGCAAGGCCGCTATTTGCCGGGCGTGCAGATCCCGATCTACGCGCCAGACCGCATCCTGCAGACCAAGCCGGACTTCCTGCTGATCCTGCCCTGGAATATCAAGGACGAGATCATGAAGGGCATGGCCGCCATCCGGCAGTGGGGCGGCCGCTTTGTCGTGCCGATTCCAAAACTCCGCGTTTTGTCCTGACGGGCCGGCCATGAACATTCGTCCAACGGCGCTTGCGGGTGTGCTGGTGGTGAGCCCGACCGTGAATGCGGATGAGCGCGGCTCGTTCGCTCGCACCTACGACGCCGCCTCGTTCGCGGCGGCTGGCCTGCCCACCACCTGGCCGCAATGCAACACGTCGTGGAATGCGTGCAAGGGCACGCTGCGCGGCCTGCATTATCAGGCGGAGCCGCGGCCAGATCCTAAGCTGGTGCGCTGCACGCGCGGGCGGATCTTCGACGTCGCCGTCGACCTGCGGAGAAATTCCGCTAGTTTCGGACGTTGGATCGGCGTCGAGCTGTCCGCGCACAATCGCGACGCGCTGGCGATCCCCGCCGGCTGCGCCCACGGTTTTTTGACCTTGGAAGACGATTGCGAGGTCTTCTACATGATGGGCGAGGCCTACGTGCCCGAACTGGCGCGCGGCGTGCGCTGGAATGACCCAGCCTTTGCGATCAAATGGCCCGCTCCGCCGTCAACGATGTCCGAGCGAGACGCGAACTGGCCGGATTTTCCCGGATGAACCGCGTCCTCGTCACCGGGCCGTCGGGATTCATCGGCACGCACTGCTTGCGCCGGCTGGCAACGGAGCATTGTGAGATTCATGCGGCCAATCGCAGCGGCCGCGGCGAGCCCGGCGCCGGCGTTACCTGGCACGCCGCCGATTTGCGCGACGCCGATCACGTTCTGTCGCTGGTTGCCAAAATCCAGCCGACGCATCTGTTGCATGGCGCCTGGGTCGCCACGCCGCGGCTGTACGGCCATTCGCCGGAAAATTTCGCGTGGCTGCGGTCGACGATCGCTCTCGCCGCGGCGTTCGGCAGGCACGGCGGCGCGCGCTTCGTCGGCATCGGCAGCTCGGCCGAATACGATCCGGGCGAGCGGCCGTGCGTCGAGGACGCGACGCCGATCCGGCCGGCGACGATCTACGGCAAGTGCAAGGCCGCCAGTTGGCTCGCGGTGCAAGCTGCCGCCCAGCACCACGGTTTTTCGGCCGCCTGGGGCCGCCTATTCATGCCTTACGGGCCCGGCGACCCGCCGCAGCGCCTCATCCCGTCGGTGCTTGCCGCGCTCCGCGCCGGACAGCCGGTTCAAACCAGCCATGGCACGCAGCAGCGCGATTTCATCTATGCGCCGGACGCTGCCGACCTATTGGTCCGGCTGCTGCTGTCGCAGGAAGCCGGCGCCTTCAACATCGGCACCGGCCGCGCGACCAAGGTCCGCTCCGTTGTCGAATATCTCGCGTCACGTTGCCGCCGGCCGGATCTGCCGCAGTTCGGCGCAATTTCCCTGACTCCGGGCGAACCTGACATCCTGGTGGCCGACATGAGCAAGGTCGGCAAGCGCTTGGCATGGTCGCCGCAAAACGACCTTCATCAAGGTCTCGACCGCGTCATCGACTGCGCCTGAGCGAGCTTAGATGCAAAGCCGGTTCTTACTGTTCGAACCGAGCGTAGCCCGACATCCGGCACTTACAGCCATGCTGATACGCAACGTCTACCGTCGCAGGCGTCACTCTGGCGACTTGGGCGGACGCTGATCGAAGCGGCGCTCGAAGATATGCTCGGCGATGCGGTTCTTCAGCATCTCGATCGAGCCGCCGGCGATCATCCAGCCGCGCGTGCGCCGCATGCAGTATTCGACCAGCGTCTCGCGGCTATAACCGAGCGCACCCATGATCTGCACCGCCTCGCTCGCCACCTCGAAGCCGGCCTGATTGCAGGCCGCCTTGGCGATCGCGGTCTCGTATGCCGAGGGCAGGCCGCGGTCGGCATTAGCCGCCGCGCGGTAGAGCAACAGCTGCGCGCTGTCGAGCTTGATGGCCATGTCGGCGAACTTCCACTGCAGCCCCTGGAACTCGGACAACGGACGGCCAAACTGCCGGCGGGTGGCCGCGTAGGCGCGCGCCGCGCTAAACGCGTAGCGGCCATAGGCGAGCGCGCGCGCCGCGTTGCCGACGCGCTCGACGTTGAAGCCGGCCATTTGCTTCTTAAATCCGCCGGGCCCGAGCAGGACATTCTCGGCCGGAATGCGGCAGTTTGAAAAGTGCAGTTCGCACCATTCCTCGCCGCTCATGAACGCCGATGGCTTGCCGATCGTAAAGCCAGGCGTGCCGCGCTCGATCAGCACCGAGCCGATGCCGTCGAGCCCTGCGCCGAAGCGGACATAGATGAGAAAGAGCTGCGCCTCGGCGCTGAAGGTGGAAAATACCTTGCTGCCGTCGATCACGTAATCGCCGCCGTCCGTCCGCGCGCTGGTTTTGAGTTCCGTCACCGCGGAGCCGGCGTCCGGCTCGGTCATGCCGAGACTCATGACCATGCGGCCGGCCAATAGCTCGCCGAGCCAGCGCTTTTTCTGTGCCGGCGAGGCGTACTCGGCAAAGGTCCGGATCGGGCCGAAATTGCCGAACTGCACCACGTCGGCGCCGCGCGGGCAGACCGCGGCGACTTGCTCGACGGCAATGACCGCGTCCATCAGCGTGCCACCCTGCCCGCCGTCTTCCGCCGCCAACGTGATGCCCATGAGGCCGTGCTGCGCCATCAGCCGCGCCACGTCGAACGGAAAGGACGGATCATGGGCGCGCTCGAGGGCACCGTTCGCCAAATGCGCGTGGGCGAAGCGGCGTATCTGCTCCGCGAAAAGCGTTTGCTCCTCGGTAAATCCAAAGTGCATAGCCGGCTCTCGGTCCCGACGCGCCCGGTCGCTCGCGTTATTGATTGTCGTGGTCCCGCCGCCTAGGGCGTGGCCTTGGCCGATCTCTCAATAGCGCCAGCACTGCCGGGCCAGGCGCCATGCCGGCCCGGCAGGCGTCGCTACGGGGCGCCAGGTCCAGATGCAGGCTGCGCCATAAAAGCCCGTCGGGTCGGTATGAAAGTCATCCATCATTGGCAGGCCGTCGCGCGGACGCGGGCGAAAATTGTGCAGCCGCTTGGGGAAATGCACCGGGCCAACCGTGACGCAACCACCGGGGCCACAAATTGCATCCTGCGCCGCGGCGGCCACCGCCAATTGCGTGAGCGCGGCCACGGCGATAGCGAATTTGTACAACCGCAACATCGAAGGCCTCCTTGCGAAGACTGAGCATAATATCCAAAGCCCGGACAGATCAAAGCGTCATTGCGGTCACGAGCTCGGCTTCCCGTGCCAGCCACAGCCGGACAAGTTTAGGTTAACCGCAAACAGCTCTGGAGCCGGTCGGCCCGCTGTGAAAAAAACAGTGCGTCTCTTTGTCGTGCAGGGCATGCCATGGTGCTATCGGCAATGTTATCTGGCATCGCATTTTTCAGCGGGTGCCTGCTGACGCTGTTGCTTGCGACCCCGTTTTACAAGCGCGCCGTGCGCCTGACCAGGCGAGACCTGCTGGCCACGGCGCCAGTGGACATGACGGAAATCCGCGCCGACCGCGATCATCTGCGAGCTCAATTCGCGGTCGCGATCCGCCGTCTCGAAGTCAATCTCGAGGAGCTGAAAACCAAGAGCGCCGCGCAATCGGCCGGGGTCGGCCGGCTGCACGCCGAAATCAGCAGGCTGAAAGCGGAACTCGAGAAGCGCGCCGCACTGATCATCGCGCTGCGTACGCGCCAGCGAACGCAGCGCGCGGTCACCAAAAGAATCGTGAAATTGCTGCTGTACCTGTTCGTCAGAGTAGTGAAACTGCTGTACCTGTTCGCCCGTTCCGACCGCGGCCGGCAGCGGGCGCTGCTTTCGTCACGGCAAGCAGCCGCCACGATCCATGCCGCGCCGGCAAGCGTCATCGGCAGAAGTGGCGCCAACGCGGCCGCAACCATCAGGCCGGCGGCGCGATTGCGCTCCTGATCGTGCCGGGAAGCCCTGCCGTTGCCGGACCTCGCAGTCACGCCGCGCGCTATTGCCCACGGAACCTCGGTAAACGAGCGTCGATGAGCCAATGATCGCGATGCCATAAATCAGTCCCCCGGCACCACCGGCAGAATCACCCGCGAGGCGTGCGCGCGGTCGTGATGGATCGTGTCGGTGCCGATCAGCGACGGATGATAGGGATGCGAGAACACCCCGTCGGTCGCCGGCGAATCGCCGTTGGCGAGTTCGAGCCGGACGGCCGCTGCGGCGTCGAACGCGTCGCGTCCTTCTCGCGATGCGAGGCTTTGAGCCAGCCCTTCGACACCGGCGTATAGGCCGGCTGCCCGCCCCTGCCTCGCGACGCCGTCGCGCATGACGACAGCGACGTCTTTCTCGACCTTCATGGCGTAGCCCGACACGCTCTTTCACCTTCTCGTTCGTTGCCAATAACGCACGTCATAATGGCCGGCCGCGCGGGCCTGGCAACAGCATCCGTCATTCCGGGGCCGAGCCAACGGGCCCGGCCCGAAGTGGCCGGCCCGATAACAAGCTCCGCGAGGAACCCGGAATCCATAACCCCAGCCATAGTGGTTATGGATTCCGGGCTCGCCGCTTCGCGGCGCCCTGGAATGACGCCTGTAGCGTGCGCGCTTAGACCGTATGGTCAAAGCCGGCGCGCCGCGGCAAGCTTCGCCGCGGCACCAAAAGGCTCGCGCCAGGGAGAAAACGACATGCTCCACCGCTGCAAAATTTTGGCGACGCTCGCGCTGGCCGCGCTCGCAATCCCCGCCGCAGCGGCCGCCCAGGACTTTCCGTCGCGGCCGATCCGCGCCATCGCCTCGCAGGGCCCCGGCGGCTTGAG
>JASHSE010000610.1 GCA_030036975.1 Xanthobacteraceae bacterium
GGTTTTGGTCCGTAAGGGCCGCTCCGCGCGCGAGCGTTAAGGTCATTGTTCGATACGCGTCGGCCGGGCTTAGGGAATTGCGGCCATGACCGGACCCATGACCGAGGTGCAAAATCTTGCCGCGTTCGTCGAGCGCGCCCGCTTTGCCGATTTGAGCGGCAAGGCGGCAGCGGACCTGAAAATCCGCGTGCTCGACACCCTCGGCGTCGCCATCGGCGCGCTCGACGCGGCGCCGATCAGCGCGATCCGCAAGCTGACGGCCGAGCTTGGCGGCGCGCCGCTCTCGACCCTGATCGGCGGCGGCAAGACGGCGCCGGATCGCGCAGCTTTCTACAACGGCGCGCTCAGCCGCTATCTCGATTTCATGGACAGCTACATCGCCACCGGCGAGACCTGCCATCCCTCGGACAATTTGGCCGCGGTGCTGGCCGCCGCCGAAATGCGCGGCGCGAGCGGCGCCGATTTCCTCACCGCGCTCGCCGTCGCCTATCAGGTGCAGGCCCGTTTGAGCGACGAGGCTCCGGTCCGTGACAAGGGTTTTGATCACACCACGCAAGGCGCCTATGCGGCTGCCGCCGGCGTTGCCAAAGCGCTCGCGCTATCGCGCGACCGGATCGCCAATGCGGTCGCCATCAGCGGCACCGCCAACAATGCGCTGCGCGTCACCCGGACCGGCGCGCTGTCGCACTGGAAGGGGCTCGCCTATCCGAACACCGCGATGGCGGCGACCCACGCCGCTTTGCTGGCCGCGCACGGCATTATCGGGCCGCAAGCGGTATTCGAAGGCAACAAAGGATTTAAGGAAACGATTGCCGGCCCGTTTACGATCGATTGGTTGAGCGAGGATTTGGAGCGGGTGCGGCTGACCATAGTGAAGCAGCACAATGCCGAGATTCATTCCCAATCGGCGATCGATGCGGCGCTCGAGATCCGGCAGCATCCGAACTTTGCTGCGGGTAGGGTCCGCGCGGTGCGGCTCAAGACCTTTGCCGTGGCCTACCACATCATCGGCGGCGGCGTTGAAGGCGACAAGCGCGTGGTGCGGACCAAGGAGGAGGCGGATCACAGTCTGCCTTACCTCTTGGCCGTCGCGCTGATCGACGGCGAGGTGCAGCCGGAGCAGTTTTTACCCGAACGGATCGGCGCCGCCGACGTGCAAGCGCTGTTGCGCAAGGTGACGGTGACGCCCGATGCGGCGCTCTCCGCGCAATTTCCCAAACAGCTTCCTGCCGATCTCGAAGTCGAGTTGCGCGACGGCACCGCGTTGCGGGCACAACGGCACGATTACCACGGTTTTTACACCAACCCGTTCGATTGGGCCGCGGCGCGCAAGAAGTTCGACCGGGTGGCGCGGCAATTCACCGATGCGGCCGAGCGCGATGCGATCGCGGACGTGGTCGCGACGCTGGCCGAGCGCCCGGTCACCGACTTGACGCGGCTCCTCGGCCGCATCCGCCGCGACGTCCACGCTTCGGAATTTCCAGCACGCGAACGGAGTGCATCATGACCGACACGACGTTTTCCTTCATCCCGCGGGCGGCGCGCGCCTCAAAACCGCGCAAAATCGGGCTCACCGAAATCCGTGGTCCCTACTACAGCTCCTATGGTCCGCGGCACTTCGCCGACCTGTTGGAGACCGTCGGCGCCTGGATCGACGGCGTCAAATATGCCGGCGGCTCGTTTGCGCTGATGCCGGCCGAGGCGGTCAAGGCTTTCAACAAGCTCGCGCATGACAACGGCGTCTACGTATCGACCGGCGGCTGGATCGAGAATGTGATCCGGTTCGGTCCGGATGCCGTCGACCGCTACATCGCCGAGGCCAAGGCGCTCGGCTTCGACGTCATCGAACTGTCCGCCGGCTTCATCAGCCTGCCGACCTCGAGCCTCTTACGGCTCATCGACAAGGTGAAGGCGGCCGGGCTGAAGGCGAAGCCGGAGCTCGGCATCCAGTTCGGCGCCGGCGGCAGCACCACGGCCGAAGAGCTTAAGGCCGAAGGCACCAAGGACGTCGGCTGGCTCATCGCCCAGGCGCGCCGCGCGCTCGACGCCGGGGCCGACATGATCATGATCGAAAGCGAGGGCGTCACCGAGAACGTCGAGACTTGGCGTACCGACGTGCCCGCCCGCATCGTCGACGAGCTCGGCCTCGAGAAGGTGATGTTCGAAGGCGCCGATCCGCCGGTGTTCGAATGGTACGTCAAGAATTACGGCAACGAGGTCAATCTGTTCGTCGACCATTCGCAGATCGTGCAGCTCGAAGCCTTGCGCCAAGGCATTTGGGGCACCAAGAGCACCTGGGGCCGCATCGAAAATCTGAGCGTATGACCGGGCCAAATCGGGCAGGGCAGGCGACGCAACATTCTTTGGCGCTACCGACCGCCGGATGGCGCCGGCGGTGCGATGACGATCGGATCGCTCTCGACGATATCGGCTGCGTTCATCTGGCCGGCGGCTTCCAGGACCGAGTAGGCCACCGAGCAGATATGCGAGTGAACGCGCTTGAGGTCGCGCAGGATGTCGAGATGCAGCGAGGTGGTCTGCACGGTTTCCGGCCGGCCTTCGCGCAGCCGCTCGAAATGC
>JASHSE010000611.1 GCA_030036975.1 Xanthobacteraceae bacterium
CCATCGATCTGCCGGTGAGCTTCGGCATCTGAGCGAATCGCAATGACGCCTCGCAGAACGATGTAAGGCGCACATGTACATCTACGACAGCATCGACCGCACGCTGGTCGCCGAACGCGTCGCCGAATTTCGCGATCAGGTGGCGCGCCGGCTGTCCGGCGAATTGACCGAGGACGAATTCAAGCCGCTCCGCCTGATGAACGGCGTCTACCTGCAGCTGCACGCCTACATGCTGCGCATCGCCAACCCGTACGGCACGCTGTCGTCGGAGCAGTTGCGCCGGCTCGCCCACGTCGCGCGCCGCTACGACCGCGGCTACGGCCATTTCACCACGCGGCAGAACATCCAGTTCCATTGGATCAAGCTCGAGCAATTGCCCGACGCCATGGCCGATCTCGCCGACGTCGGCATGCACGGCATGCAGACCAGCGGCAACAACGTGCGCAACATCACCACCGACCAATGGGCCGGCGTCGCCCCCGACGAGATCGAAGATCCGCGCATCTGGGCCGAGATCATCCGCCAGCACGTCACGCTGCATCCGGAATTTTCCTTCATGCCGCGCAAGTTCAAGATCTGCGTCGGCACGGCGAGCCACGATCGCGCCGCCTTGCGCATCCATGATCTGGCGTTCCGGCTGCACCGCAACGCCGCCGGCGAGGCCGGCTTCGAGGTCATGGTCGGCGGCGGGCTCGGCCGCACGCCTTACCTCGCGCAGACCATCAGGCCGTTTCTGAAAAAGCCCGACCTTTTGAGTTACGTCGAAGCGGTGCTGCGCACCTACAATCAGTTCGGCCGCCGCGACAATATCTGGAAGGCGCGTATCAAGATTCTGGTGCACGATCTCGGCGCCGCAGCGTTTGCCAAGGAAGTCGAAGCCGAGTGGCAGAGCATCAAGGACGGCCCGCTGGCGCTCGATGCCGCGACGGTCGCGGAGATCGCCAGCCGCTTCGTCTATCCGGATTACGAAGCGCTCGAGGATGGCCCGCCCGAACTCGCCGCCGCGCGCCGCGCCGATAGCCGTTTCGACCGCTGGGTCAATAACGCCGTCGCCAATCACAAGAAGCCCGGCTACGCCATCGTCACGCTGTCGCTCAAGCCGGAAGGCGGCACGCCTGGCGATTGCACCGCCGTGCAGATGGACGCCATCGCCGATCTCGCCGACCGCTACTCGTTCGGCGAAATCCGCATCGGCCACGAGCAGAACTTGGCGCTGCCGCACGTGGCGCAGCGCGACCTGCCGGCGGTCTGGCGCGCGCTCGATGCGCTCGGCCTCGCCACGCCGAATATCGGGCTCGTCTCCGACATCATCTCCTGCCCCGGGCTCGATTACTGCAGCCTCGCCAATACGCGGTCGATTCCCATCGCCCAGGAGATCACGCGGCGCTTCCATGACCTCGACCGGCAGCGCGATCTCGGCCGGCTGCACATCAACATTTCCGGCTGCATCAATGCCTGCGGCCACCATCACGTCGGCCACATCGGCATTTTGGGCGTCGAGAAGAACGGCGAGGAGTTTTATCAGATCACGCTCGGCGGCAAGGCCGACGATAATGCCGAGCTCGGCACGCTGATCGGTCCGGCGGTGCCCTATGCCAAGGTGGCCGACGTGGTCGAGGACATCGCCGACACCTATGTCGCGCTGCGCACCGGGCCGGACGAGTTGTTCATCGATACGCTCGCGCGCACTGGCATCGAGCCGTTTCGGGAGCGCGTCTATGCCGCTCGTTGAAAACGGCCGCATCGTCGAGGATCGCTACGTCCGCGTTACGGCTGATGGCGCGATCCCAGAGCGTGTGCCGATCATCGTGCCGGCGCAGCGTTTCTTGGCTGAAGCCGATGCGTTGATCCGCCGCGACGGCTCGCTCGGCGTCGATTGGCCGAACGACCGCCGCGTCGCCGAGCTGGCGCCGTGGCTCGGCCATTTGGCGCTGATCGCGCTGAACTTTCCGAAATTCAAGGACGGCCGCGCCTACAGCCAGGCGCGCCTGTTGCGCGAAACGTATGGCTTTAGCGGCATGCTGCGCGCCACCGGCGACGTGCTGCGCGACCAGTTTCATTTTCTCGTGCGCGCCGGCTTCGACTCCTTCGAGGTGAAAAAGCCGGCCGACGCCGCGGTGTTTGCCGAGGTTTTGGCGCGCTACAGCGTCTATTATCAGCCCGGCGCCGACGGCCGAGCGCCGGCGCTGCGACGGCGTTTGCTGGGCACCGCTGCGCCGAAGGTGCGGGAGCCTGTTTGATACAGAATCAAATCCGCCATATTCCGCTCATTCCCGCGCAAGCGGGAATCTAGAACTTGCATAGCAGCAAGCCCACTGGGTGCCCGCTTGCGCGCATCGGCGCTAAGAGAGTGGGATCATGTTTTGGTAGCGACGTTTTTTTCGGTGTGGCTCGTGGAGGGGTCGCCGGCGGAGGCGTTTCGAGCAGGAGCATCATCAGAAGATGTGCCAGCACATAAGGCCTGGCCGACCGTTCATCGGTGCCTGGCGGGCCCTTGAGGCCACTCAAGCTTTTCAGTCGCTTGAAAGCCAAGCTCGATGCGCCATCGCAGGCGATTAGCGCCTATGCGCGATAGCGGGGCATGACACGTCAAGATTTGCTGCCGTCAGCGTAATACGGCCTGCGGCGGATATATTCCTGGTGGAAATCGAACATCGCCACGAAGAACTCCGACCAGCCGCCCATGCGCACGCGCACGAGATCGTAGCGCTCCGGATATTGCATGGCCTGCGCATAGGTCTTCGGGTCGGCGCAGGTGATGGTGATCATGTTCGAGCCGAGCTTGCTGTGCGAGAAGTCGGAGATCAGCGTGGTGAGACGGTCGAGCGGAAAATCCTCGCCGATGTTCAAGTCGCTCGGCGCCGCATTGGCAAAACCGTGGCTGATCTCCTTCATGTTCCAGTTGCGCAACGAGGTAAAAGCGTCGCTGGATTGCGCATTCAAGGGCAGGTCGGACGGCCACGGCATGGCGGTGAAGTCGGCGCCGACGGGCTGACCGTTGCGCCGGCCGTTCGCCGACGCCCCGAATCCCATCCCCAG
>JASHSE010000060.1 GCA_030036975.1 Xanthobacteraceae bacterium
CCGGCCGCATTGCGCTGATCGGTTCGGTGTCGGAGCTCGGCCGCGAGGTGCTCGGCGCCGGTTATGTGGTCGATATCGAAGCCGAAGGCGCCGGGCTGGCTGACCGGCTGGCGCTCATTCCGGGGGTCAGCCGGGTCGAGCAGACCGGCATCGGCAGGCTGCGCCTGCACGCCGAACGCGACGTGCGCCCGGAAGCGGCTGCGGAGGTCGTCGCCCTGCATGGCCGCCTCAAATACCTCGGCGTCCAGGAGCCGAGCCTCGAAGCGATCTACACCCACTACTTCGAGAACAAGCCCGACGAGACCCTCAAGGAAGGAGCCCGGCATGCGGCGTGAAGGCTCGGCCTTTAACGGTCTCGGAGTGGTGATGCTCAAGGAGCTGGCGGACCATCTCACCAGCATCCGTTTCGTCGTGCTCGAACTCGTGGTGATGGCGCTGGCGGTCGTCACCGTCTACGTCGCGTCCCAGGACATCAAGAACACGGTCGCGGAAGACCCCTTCCTGTTCTTGAAATTCTTTACGACGTCGAGCGGCTCATTGCCGTCGTTTCTGTTCTGGCTGTCGCTGTTTGTGCCGGTGGTATCGATCGGACTTGCCTTCGACGCCATCAACGGCGAGCACAACCGCCGCACGCTGTCGCGCATTCTGTCGCAGCCGATCTACCGCGACGCGCTCCTGTTCGGCAAATTCCTCGGCGCGCTGCTGACCCTGGCGGTCGCGCTGGTCGTGCTCTGGCTCTTGGTGATCGGATTGGGACTGCTGTTCATCGGCATTCCTCCCGGCGGCGATGAAATCGCCCGCGCCTTCGTGTTCCTGCTGGTGACGATCGTCTATGCCGGCGTGTGGCTGGCGTTGGCTCTCTTGTTCTCGATTCTGTTCCGGTCGGCGGCGACCGCGGCTTTGGCGACGCTCGGGCTGTGGCTGTTTTTCTTCGTCATCTGGCCGGTCCTGGCCGGCGAGATCGCGCAAATCGCGGTACCGCCGGATCCGCGCTATGCGGCGCTTGGGCTGCAGACTCCAGGCACGGCGGTGCTGGAGCAGGTGCTGGCGCGTCTGTCGCCGTCGACGCTGTTCGGCGAGGTCGTCGTGGCGTTGCTCGATCCGACCACTCGCGCGCTGGGGCCGATCTATCTGAGCCAGTTGCAGGGCGCGGTGCTCGGTGCGCCGCTGCCGCTCGGCGCCAGCGTGCTGATCGCCTGGCCGCAGATCGTTGGGCTCCTTGCCACGACGATCCTGTTATTCGTCATCGGCTACGTTGTCTTCCAGCGCCAGGAAGTGCGCGCGTAAGCAAGCCGGCGGCGAAACATAAAAGCGCGGGCGGTGTCGAGCCGCCCACGCTTCTTTTACGCGTTGCGCTTACGCCGGGACCACCGCGACGATGTGCATGGTGCGCGGATTGACGATCACGACTTCGTCCTCATAGACGAAGTACAGGAAACCGCGCCAGCGCGGCTCGATCCGTACCAGCGTCTCGGGCACCGGCACGACATGGATCGTGCCGCGCGGAATGACCGTGCCGACCCGTACGTCGAAGTCCACGTGGCCGACGCGCGGTGCGTTGCGCCCGTTGATTACGGTGTTCCTGATCTGCGTGCGCTGCTGCTCGGAGAGCCGCACGTTGCTGCCCTGAACTTGCGCGCCGCCGTTGGCCGCGGTGCCGCGCGCATTGTTCTGCGGTGTCGACTGCTGCGCCTGGTTTGGCGCATTGCCCTGGCGCTGCATCTGGTTCTGGGCATTGCCCTGCAAGCCCTGTAAGCCACGTTCTCGCAAACCCCGCTGACCTTGAGCAGTCCGGTTACCTTGCTGGGTGGCTCTATTGCCCCGGTTCATCTCCTGCGCATTACGATTGGCTCCTGGCTGACCGGCGTTGCCCTGCTGGCCAGCATTGCCGTGGTTCATCTGCTGAGCATTGCGATTGGCTCCGGGCTGGGCGGTGTTGGCGCCCTGCTGGCCACCACGCTGCGTGTTTTGCGCGCTGCTGCCGTGCTGCGCGCCGCCCCGGCCCATAGCGCCGCCAAGCTGCGCGCCACCACGGCTCATAGCGCCACCGGGTTGCGCATGTTGCTGTGCGGACGCGCCTGATTGGGCCCCTCCTTGATCCGACCTGCCTTGCGCCGACGCGAGTCCGCTTCCCGCAACAAGGGCGAGGGCGGCGACGCCGGCCAGCAAGGTGTTTTGGTAGTTTTTCATTCGTTGACTCCTCTGGTCCGTATCCCCACCATGCGGTTCCGTTTCAATTCAGCGACCGCGCACGTTCGGGATGCTCATCGTGCGAACGCGAGGTCGTCGCGAAAGTTTCGGTTCCCTGCCATATTTGTTCGGAATAGATTCACAAAGCATGGTGCAGTGCGGCGACGCGTGCAGTTTCTGACTTTCTGTTCACCATGGATCAGGGGAAAAAGTTCGTGCCGGCCATCACGTCGAACGCCGATATCTCGTCGCCCGAGTTCCGCGCCAATCAGGGCGCGATGCGGGCATTGATCGCGGAATTGGAGCAGCGGCGCGCTGCCGCCGCCGGCGGCGGACCGCCGCGCGCGCGCGAGCGTCATCTCGCCCGTGGCAAGCTTCTACCGCGCGATCGCGTGATGGCGCTGATCGATCCCGGCGCGCCATTTCTCGAACTGTCGCCGCTCGCCGCCAACGGCATGTACGACGACGCCATCCACGCTGCCGGCATCATCACCGGCATCGGCCGGATCGCCGGCCGCGAATGCGTGATCGTGTGCAACGACTCGACGATCAAAGGCGGCACCTATTATCCGATGACGGTCAAAAAACACCTGCGCGCCCAGGAGATCGCGCGCGACAACCGGCTGCCCTGCATCTATCTGGTCGATTCCGGCGGCGCCAACCTGCCGTACCAGACCAAGGTGTTTCCCGACCGCGAGCATTTCGGCCGCATCTTCTACAACCAGGCAACGCTCTCGGCCGCCGGCGTGGCGCAGATCGCCGTGGTCATGGGCTCGTGCACCGCCGGCGGTGCCTATGTGCCGGCGATGTCGGACGAGACCATAATCGTGCGCAACCAGGGCACGATCTTTCTCGGCGGACCGCCGCTGGTGAAGGCCGCGACCGGCGAAATGGTGAGCGCCGAGGAGCTTGGCGGCGCCGACGTGCACGCCAAAAAATCCGGCGTCGCGGATTACTATGCCGAGAACGACCGCCATGCGCTGGCGCTGTGCCGCCGCATCGTCGCCAATCTCAATACCAGGCGGACGAACGACGTGGCGCTGGCCAAACCGGCCGAGCCGAAATTCGACGCTGCCGAGCTCG
>JASHSE010000612.1 GCA_030036975.1 Xanthobacteraceae bacterium
CTCGCAGCGGACGGCCCGACCGTGATCGAGGCCATGATCGATTCCGAGCACTATGTCGATACGGTGTACGACTAAGCGCATGATGAAGTTAAGTTGATTCAGTCCATCGTCATTGCGAGTAACCTACCCCACAGCATCGTTGTGTACGCTTCGCTGCCGCCGTCGCCGATGACACCGCAACACTCACTACCGGGCGCCCGCTACGGCTTACCCGGACCGGACTTGCACCGGTTGGACCACGCCAGCTTGCCTGGCGCACAAGCAATCCGGAAGCTTGCGCAAGCCGCACTGGATTGCTTCGCTTCCGCCTTCGCGCTCCGCGCTTCGGCGTGACTCAAACCGCGCCGTAGCTCGCGCAGCGAGCGGTGGCGGGTCGCTCGCAATGACGATGGGGAGTGCTCTTACTTAAGATCATCAGGCGCCAGTGCGCCATCTGAAAATGAGAGCACCGCTGTGGACATGGCTCGGCCGCCGCGGTCGTTAACGTCTCATTAGGGTTAACGGATTACTGCTCATCGTCCTTCCGGCTTTCGTGTTGCCGGCCAAAAAATCGGCAGCGCGGCCGCCACGAGTTCGGCAGCTTCATTGCGGCGATGAGATGCGTTTGACCCGGTTACGCTCCGCGCGCCTGTTGGCTTCGGCCGCCGCTATCGCCGCGATTGCCGCGCTCGCGGCGGGCTGCCAGACCACGCAAAGCACCGCCACGACCGGCTCGCTCGGCCTCGCGCCCGCCCCCGAAAATCGCTCCGACGCCGACTGGCGCCGCGATCTCGCGGTGTATGGCCCGCAATACCGCGCCGATCCCGGCAATCTCGAAGTGGCGCTCCGCTACGCCCAGGCGCTGCGCGCGACCGGGGAGCGCGCCCAGGCGCTCGCGGTGCTGCAGCGCGCCTCGATCGCGGCTCCGCACAACAAGACCGTGCTCGGCGAATACGGCCGCGCGCTCGCCGACAACGGCGATTACCAGCAGGCCTTCGACGTGCTCGGCCGCGCCCACTCGCCGGACCAGCCGGACTGGCGCATTCTCTCCGCGCAAGGCGCCGTGCTCGACCAGATGGGCCATCACAACGACGCGCAGCGCTTTTATCTCACCGCGCTCAAGATCGTGCCCGACGAGCCTTCGGTGCTGTCGAATCTCGGCCTGTCCTACGCGTTGTCGCGCGATCTGCCGAAGGCCGAGGAGGTGCTGCGCCGCGCCGCAGCGCATCAGCCGGTCGACCCGCGGGTGCGGGCGAACCTGGCGCTGGTGGTCGGTCTGCAAGGCCGCTTCGCCGAGGCCGAAAGCATCGCGCGCGCCGACCTGCCGCCCGAAGAGGCCGCCGCCAACGTCGCCTATTTACGGCAAATGCTGGCGCAGAAGGACAATCTGCGGAAGCCCCTCGCCAACGCGCGCGTGCGACCGGATATGGGGCGAATGGCGAGTGGCGAATAGCCGATATGGGGCGAATAGCCGATATAGGGCGAATAGCGAATGGCGAATGGCGAATAGGGTAGCAGGCTTCTCACCTTCTATTCGCTATTCGCTATTCGCCATTCACTACCGCAGGGCGGCCCGCAAAAGCCTAACCCGCAGCCGCCCGGTCGATCGAGCTAAGCTCAGAACCCAGCCGGTCAAGAGACTGCTGGTCCTGCTGGTCCTGCCGGATGCGAATGACGGCAACCCCGTAAACGGCGCCGATCAACCACGCCGCAAGCCCGGTATGCAGCCCATTGAGCACGTAGATGGCCGTTGGCAACACCCAGACGGCGCCGAAGAACGCCAGATCGCGGCCGTAGATCGGTTGCGGCGCCATCATCAGCCACAGGATGGCCCCGGTCAGCGCGGTCAGATCGTAGTTGAACGCGTATGGCGACACGAGCAGCGTCCCTGACGTGAGGAGCAGCGCCCGCAAGGCGACATCCGTGGTGCGGCGAAACAACAAAGGCGTAACGGCAACGACCGCGACGCTGACGATCGTTTGCCCGATTTCGGCGGATTCCGGCGGCACACCGACGTCGCGCAGCGAAGCAAAGACCGACGGCATCATGTAGCCGTGAAAGCCGCGAAATTCGGCGACGAGTTGGTAGGTCGCGGGGCCGATCCGGGTGATCCATTCCTGCCATGGCACTATTCCCCACAAGGCAACCGACGCGCCCGCTACCGCCGCCGCGGTGAGCAGCGCCGCGGCAATTGCCGACCAGGCGCCGATGGCAACCAGAACAACCGGGATCAGGAGGCCGAGTTGCGGCTTGACGCTCAACAGGCCGAACAGGATTCCCGACAGCCGGGGGCGCTTGTCGACGCAGACAATGCCGCCGAGCATGAGAGCGGCGGTGAAGAATCCATTTTGTCCAACGATGATGTTGACGACGGTCGCCGGCGCCATCGCCAGGAAGGCCGCGGCACAACGCCGGTGCTCTCTCGGCAGCCGCGCCAGCACGGTTGCGCCGTAGAGACATAAGCCCGCCAGCGTCCAAACCGCGAAGGCGACCCAGTACGGCATGCGCCCGAACGGCCAGACCAGCAGCAGCATGCTCGGCGGATAGGACCAC
>JASHSE010000061.1 GCA_030036975.1 Xanthobacteraceae bacterium
TTCCAAAAATCTTGCCGACGAAGTGGCGCAGCTGATCGTCGCCGCCTGGCCGCATCAGGTTGCCGCGCCGATCGCCGGCCAGATTCACACGGTGCTGACGAGCGCGCAGGGCGACGTGCTCACGCTCGGCGCCGTGTTCGCGCTGTACTTCTCCTCGAGCGGCATCGAGAGCCTGCGTATCGGGCTCAACCGCGCCTACGGCCTTGCCGAACGGCGGCCGTGGTGGCTGTTGCGGCTGGAATCGATCGCCTACGTGCTGGTCAGCGCCATGAGCCTCCTGGCGCTGGCGTTTCTGGTGGTGCTCGGGCCGCTGTTGTTTGAGGCGACGCTGACTTATGCGCCGTCGCTGGCGTCATTCGAAAGCCATTACAATTTCGCCCGCCTGGTCGTGGCCGCAGTCGTCATCGCGGCGGCATTGTTCATTCTGCACCTGTGGCTGCCGGCCGGCCGCCGGCGCCTGCGGCAGGTATGGCCCGGCATCCTGGCGACGCTGGTGCTGTGGCTCGCCTGCGGCTTTGCCTTCGGCCGCTATCTCAATCGCTTTTCGTCCGCCTACGTGACCTATTACGCGGGGCTCGCCTCGGTGATGATCGCGCTGGTGTTCCTCTATTTTAGCGCATGGATCTTCATCTATGGCGGCGAGCTGAACGCCGCGATCATGCGGGTGCGGGACGGATTCGGAAAAGCGAGCAAAGGCGAGCGCGGCGGTTAAATGCCGCTCTGACCAAGCTCGGCAAGGCGGCGAGATTGGGTAGGCGGCAAACGGCGTTGCCTCGGCTTCGCAACTGGCGCTAAGTTGCGTGCACCCATGGCGGATTTCCGGTTTTCCAAGAGGATGGCAATGGCCAAGGTCGAAGACCGCGCGCCCGCTGCGGCGGCGGGCCTCAACGACGATATCGGCGAGGCGACGCGGCTGCGGCTCTACCGCATCCAGGTCGAGATTCGCGAGGCCGAGCAGCGCGCCTTTGATCTGTTCCTGCAGAACCTGGTCAAGGGCACCAGCCACTTGTCGCTCGGCCAGGAGGCGGTCGCCGCCGGCTTTGCCGCCGCCATGAAGTCCGGCGACCTGTCGTTCTGCACCTATCGCGGCCACGCCCACACGCTCGCCCGCGGCGTGCCGATCGAAAAAGTCTTGGGCGAGCTGATGCAACGCGACAACGGCCTGATGCGCGGCAAGGGCGGCTCGATGCATCTGACCTCGGCCGAGCACGGCGTGATGGGGTCCTATGCCATCATCGGCGCGCACCTGCCGATCGCCTGCGGCGCCGCCTGGCGCGCGCAATACAAGGGGACGAAGGACGTGGCGGTGTGCTTCTTCGGCGACGGCACCACCAATATCGGCGCCTTCCACGAGGCGCTCAATTTCGCCGCGGTGTGGAAGCTGCCGGTGATCTTCGTCTGCGAGAACAATCTCTACATGGAATATACGCCGATCGGCGACGTCACCGCCGTGCAACATCCGGCCGCCGACCGCGCCGCCGCTTACGGGCTGCCGCGCATCGTGGTCGACGGCAACGACGCCGATGCGGTCTACCGCGCGGCCAGCGCCGCCTACGCCAAGGCGCGCGACGGCGGCGGGCCGTCGCTGGTCGAGTGCATGACCTACCGCCACAGCGGCCATTCGCGCGCCGATCCGGCCAAATACCGGCCGGAGGGCGAGCTGGAGAAGTGGAAGGCGCGCGATCCGATCAAGCTTTATCGCGAGCGGCTCAAGCAGTTCGGCATTGCCGACAACGTTATTGCCGAGATCGACGCCGACGTGCGCCGCCGCGTCGATGAGGCCACGGAAAAATGCAAGGCGGCGCCGATGCCGCCGCGCGATATTCTGACCAAGGACGTTTACGCCGACGGAGGTTTCGCATGGCGGAACTGACCTATCGCGACGCGGTCGCGCGCGGCATCGCGCAAGAGATGGCGCGCGATCCCGACGTGGTGTTTTTGGGCGAGGACATCGGCAAGGCCGGCGGCGTGTTCAAGGCCACGGTCGGGCTCTACGAGCAGTTCGGCCCGTTGCGCGTGCGCGACACCCCGATCTCCGAACAGGCGATCCTCGGCGCCGCCATGGGCGCGGCGATGACAGGATTGAAGCCGATCGCCGAGATCATGTTCTCGGATTTCTTCGCCGTCTGCTTCGACTACATCGCCAACGAGTTCGCCAAGAGCCGCTACATGTCGAACGGCCAGCTCAAATGTCCGCTGGTGGTGCGCACCGGCAACGGCGCCGGCTCGCGCTTCGGCGCCCAGCATTCGCAGAGCGTCGAGAACTGGTGCATGATGATTCCGGGGCTGAAGGTCGTGGCGCCGTCGAATCCGCGCGACGTGATCGGCCTTCTCGCCGCCGCCGTGCGCGATCCCGATCCGGTGATCTTTTTCGAGCATAAATCGCTCTATCCGACCAAGGGCGAGGTGCCGGACGGCGAGATCGTCGACGCGCTCGGCAGCGCCAAGATCGTGCGGCCCGGCAAGGATGCGACGCTGCTGGCGCTGGCGCTGATGGTGCCGCGCGCGCTGGCCGCGGCCGAGACGCTGAAAAGCGAGCACGGCATCGACTGCGAAGTGGTCGACGTGCGCTCGTTGGTGCCGCTCGACACCCAGACCATTTTGGGTTCGGTCGGTCGCACCCACCGCCTGTTCACCGTGGAGGAAAATCCGCGGCTGTGCGGCTGGGGCGCCGAGATCGTCTCGATCGTCGCCGACGAAGCGTTCTACGACCTCGACGGCCCGCCGGTGCGCATCACCACCCCGCACATCCCGCTGCCGGCGGCTGATATCCTGGAAGACGTGGCGCTGCCGACGGTGGAGCGGATTGCCGAGCGGGTGCGGCGAAGCCTAGAGAATTAGAATACCGGCTCGTCCCCACAACCGATAGCGGGGACCCGGTCGCAATTCATCTGGGAAGACATGCGGCGCATTATCAAAAGCGCCACCACGGCTTGGACTGGTTGTCCGGTGATTTCGTTATTGCGACTTTGCATCTGTTGAATGTGACAAACATTCCAATCTCTTTATGTAAGGTGTCGCCGTTGGATACGATGTCAAATGATACGAATGCATTCGGTTGCGGCGCTGATTGCCCTGCAAGTTCCTTCATAAAGACATCATCAGGTGTCATGACAATAGGGATCAGCTCGCCATTGGTGGACTTGACGAGTGATGCTTCTGGTAAGGCGCTATTAGGTGTCCCAAGCACATGATAAGTGATGATGGGGCGCACGAGAGTGATCTGTTTGGTGCGCCCAAATGAATCCCATTCGATCGTGGATATTTCCACAGCAACGAAATCGATTTGCTTATCAGAAGTGAAGCACCCCATCACCATTTTCGAAGAGGGTTCAGCAATGAATTTGCCCGCACCATGGTCAATAGTTCCCGGACCTATCGTCAATGTTGAATGTGGAGCGACGTACACCCATCCGATGGGTTCGCCTTTACTGCCGGAGACTCCGATCGCTTTGATCCATTGGTCTGAATCGTTCTTATAGGCCTGCGCTAACGCCGCGCCCGGACCAAACGACATGCAAAAAACCGCAGTACACGCCGCGACCAATGTAGCTTTTGATATTGTCCACGACATCGTTTTCCCCAGCACTCCAGTGCTCAGCCAATGCACCGATAAGCGAAACGCGCCCCTGGGCGTTGGGCATCGTAGCGGGTCGAGCGCTTCCGTTAAAGGCTAAATGTAATGAAGGCTGATCTGGCCTGCTTGCGCGTTGTCTTCATGGTATCGGCGTCTTATACCAGCGCACCTACACATGCCTCAATTCCTCACCCTGAGGTGCTCGCGAAGCGAGCCTCGAAGGGCGAGGCCCGGGCGCCGGGGCCTGCATCCTTCGAGGGCCGCTTCGCGGCCGCCTCAGGATGAGGTTAACGTAAGCCGCGGGAGGACGAATAGGAACCAGCATCATGGCTCGATATGACAATCTCCTCGCCAATGTGCCGACCGATCTGTGGATCGGCGGAAAATGGAAGAAAGCCGCCGATGGCGGGCGCTTCGACGTGATCGATCCGGCGACCGAGAGCAAGGTGGCGTCGGTGGCGAGCGCCACGGTCGAAGACGCGATGGCGGCGCTTGATGCGGCCAGCGCCGCGTTCCCCGGCTGGGCGGCGAAAAAACCGCGCGAGCGTGCCGAGATTTTGCGCAAGTCCTACGAGCTGATCATGCGCGACGCCGAGCGTTTGGCGAAGCTGATCACCATCGAGAACGGCAAGGCGCTGCCGGATTCGCGCGGCGAGGTCGCCTATGCGGCCGAGTTCTTCCGCTGGTATGCCGAGGAGGCGGTGCGCAATATCGGCTCCAACACGTTGGGGCCGGCCTCGGGCGCGCGCATCTTCGTGCAGCACAAGCCGGCCGGCATCGCCGTCCTGGTGACGCCGTGGAATTTCCCGGCTGCCATGGCGACGCGCAAAATCGGCCCGGCGCTCGCCGCCGGCTGCCCGGTCGTGCTCAAGCCGGCCTCCGATACGCCGCTCACCATGCTGGCGCTGATGCCGATCCTCGAAGAGGCCGGCGTGCCGGCCGGCATCGTCAACGTCATTCCGTCGCGTTCGTCCGGCAAAGTGGTCAGCGCCATGCTGCACGATCCGCGGGTGCGCGTGGTGTCGTTCACCGGCTCGACCGAGGTCGGCAGGAAACTTTTGCACGAAGCCGCCGATTGCGTGGTCAAGCCGGCGATGGAACTTGGCGGCAACGCGCCGTTCATCGTGTTCGACGATGCCGACATCGATGCCGCCATCGACGGCGCCATGATCGCCAAGATGCGCAACATGGGCGAGGCCTGCACGGCGGCCAATCGCTTCTATGTGCACGAGAAGGTGCGCGACGAATTTTCCAAAAAGCTCACCGCCAAGATGTCCGGCCTGAAAATGGGCAACGGCCTCGACGACGGCGTCGCGCTCGGGCCGCTGGTCAACAAAGCCGGCCTCGACAAGGTCGTCGAGCTGGTCGACGACGCGGTGCAGAAGGGCGCCAAGGTGTTGACCGGCGGCAAGCTGCCGGGCGGGCCGGGCTTCTTCTATCCGGCCACGGTGCTGTCGAACGTCTCCGACGACGCCAAATTGCTCAACGAGGAGATTTTCGGCCCCGTGGCGTCGATCCAGACGTTCACGTCGGAAGATGAAGTAATCGCGCGCGCCAATGACACTGAATATGGCCTCGTAGCTTATCTCTACACCGAGGATTTGAGCCGCGGCATGCGGGTGTCGGAAAAACTCGACTTCGGCATGATCGGATTGAACCGCGGCCTCGTTTCCGATCCGGCCGCGCCGTTCGGCGGCACCAAGCAATCCGGCCTCGGCCGCGAAGGCGCCCATGAGGGCATGATGGAGTTTCTGGAGACCCAATACGTTTCGGTGGCGTGGTGAGCGGGCAGGGCGACCAGCCGCAACCCATAATCCCGGTCCGTGCAGAACTTGCACCGTCCGGGGTCATGGATTCCGGGTGCCTCGCGTTGCTCGGCCCCGGAATGACGGCCTAAAAGGGCGGCGCATGAACATCCTGATGCCGCAGCTCGGCGAGACCGTCGCCGAAGGAAAAATCACCAAGTGGTTCAAGTCGGCCGGCGAAGCGGTCGCGCCGGGCGACAACCTGTTCGAGATCGAGACCGACAAAGTATCGATGGAAGTGCCGGCCACCAGCGCCGGCGTGCTGGCGGAAATCCGCGTGCCGGCGGGCGAAGTGGCGCCGGTCGGCGCCATCGTCGCGGTGATTGCCGATGGGACGAGTGCGCAACCGCGCGAGCAACCGGTAAACGTAGCTGTCGCGTCCGGTCAAACCGAGCCGCCGGCAGCT
>JASHSE010000062.1 GCA_030036975.1 Xanthobacteraceae bacterium
TCGATTATCACGACGGCGACATTTACTGGTGCACCGCCGACGTCGGCTGGGTCACCGGCCACAGCTACATCGTCTACGGGCCGCTGGCCAACGGCGCCACCACGCTGATGTTCGAGGGCGTGCCGAATTACCCGAGCGTGTCGCGGTTCTGGGAAGTGATCGACAAGCACAAGGTCAACATCTTCTACACCGCGCCGACCGCGATCCGCGCGCTGATGCAGTCCGGCGACGCGCCGGTGAAGAAAACCTCGCGCGCCTCGGTGCGGCTCCTCGGCACCGTCGGCGAACCGATCAATCCGGAAGCCTGGGAATGGTATCACCGCGTGGTCGGCGACGGCCGCTGCCCAATCGTCGATACCTGGTGGCAGACCGAGACCGGCGGCATTTTGATCACGCCGCTGCCGGGCGCGACGCGGCTCAAGCCCGGCTCGGCGACGCGGCCGTTCTTCGGCGTCGTGCCGGTGCTCGTCGATGCCGACGGCAAGGTCTTGGACGGCGCCGCCAGCGGCAATCTCTGCATCGCCGATTCCTGGCCGGGCCAGATGCGCACGGTGTACGGCGACCATCAGCGCTTCATCGACACGTATTTCTCGACCTATCCCGGAAAGTATTTCACCGGCGACGGCTGCCGCCGCGACGAGGACGGCTATTACTGGATCACCGGCCGCGTCGACGACGTGATCAACGTCGCCGGCCATCGCCTCGGCACCGCCGAGGTGGAGTCGGCGCTGGTCGCGCATCCAAAAGTGTCGGAGGCCGCGGTGGTCGGCTATCCGCACAATATCAAGGGCCAGGGCATCTACGCTTACGTGACCTTGATGACGGGCGAAGCGCCGAGCGAGCCGCTGCGCTCCGAACTGGTCAACTGGGTGCGCAAGGAGATCGGCCCGATCGCCTCGCCCGATCTCATCCAGTTCGCGCCCAACCTGCCGAAGACCCGCTCCGGCAAAATCATGCGCCGCATCCTGCGCAAGATCGCCGAGGACGAATCCGGCAATCTCGGCGACGTCTCGACGCTGGCCGACCCCGCCGTGGTCGACGACCTCGTCAGCAACAGGCAGAACCGCAAGAGCGCGTAAGGCCATTTAAGAATGAGCGCTCGCCTCAGCCGCGCGCTTGGCATATGATCAATATATGACGGTGCTTACCGAATCGCGGATGACTGTCGATGAATTTCTCGCCTGGGCGCAGCAGCGGCCGGGACGTTACGAGTTGTTCCGTGGCGAGGTTTTTCCCATGTCGCCGGAAACCACGGGCCATATCAAAATCAAGGGCGCAGTTTACCGCGCTCTTTACGCCGCCGTGCGCGCGAGTGGCTGTCCTTGTCACGTACTATCAGACGGCGCCACAATTCGGATCGATAGCACGACGGCTTACGAGCCGGACGCGCTGGTTTACCGCGGACCGGAACGCGCTTTCTCTGACATCGAAGTGCCCGAGCCAGTCATTTTGATCGAAGTGCTGTCACCATCGACTCGTCACGTCGATGCTTCCCTCAAGCTCACCGGCTATTTCCGGCTGCCGAGCGTGGCGCATTATCTGATCGTCGATCCGGCCGAGCCGATGATCGTGCATCATTCGCGCAAGCCCGGCGAGGACATCGTTACTCGCGTGGTGACCGAGGGCGCGATCCGGCTCGATCCGCCCGGCCTGCAAATTGCGCTGGCGGACATTTACGGCACTTGAGCCGCTATCCTTCGATCCACGCCCCGTCGTCGTCGGTTGGCGCGCGCAGGGCCCGCCTGCCGGAAAAATTTGGGAAAACTTTACCGTATCGGCGCGGCGCTGCTGAGCGGCGGCGCGGTTTCGGTTATGCTTGTTCTCATCGTAACGCTGCGGATTTGGGGCCGCGGCCGGCGGGGGCGGCATCGTGGTGCTGGGGGATTAGGCTCATGCGCAAGACATTTCTGCTTACGGCAGCGCTCGCGGCCGTGGCCGGCGCGCTTGTGGCGATGACGCCGCAGCCGGCGTCCGCTCATGGCAGCGTGGTGGTGGTGCGGGACGACTATCCGGCCGGCACCATCGTGGTCCGGCAGAGCCAGCGGCGTCTCTACCTGATGCTCGGCGCGGGCCGGGCGATCAGCTATCCGGTCGGCGTCGGCCGCAATGGCATGCAATGGTCCGGCACGGTCCGGATCGACGGCAAATACATCGAGCCGGCGTGGTCGCCGCCGGCCTCGATCAAGCGCGCCGAGCCGAAGCTGCCGGACGTGATCCCCGGCGGCTCGCCGCACAACCCGATGGGCGTGGCGGCGATGACGCTCTCAGGCGGCGGCCAATACGCCATCCACGGCACCAACCAGCCGGGCCTGATCGGCGGCTTCGTCTCGCACGGCTGCATCCGCATGTACAACGCCGACATCACCGACCTCTACGGCCGGGTCGGCGTCGGCACGACGGTGGTGGTGACCAGGTAGGCTTCGTCATTCCGGGGAGCCGCGTAGCGGCGAACCCGGAATCCATAGCCCCTGCGCTGGGATTATGGATTCCGGGTTCCTCGCTTCGCTCGGCCGCGGAATGACGAATTATCCGCACCAAGTGCCGCGCCGGCCGCAAGAGAGTATAAATTTTGCCATGGAGCCAGACCGTCCTTCCGCCCGCAGATCAAAACGCCGCAGATCAAAAATCCGAGGCGATGCCGTTGATTTCCCAGTCGCCGTAGCGGGTCGGGTCGGGGCCGGCGGGGCCGTTGATTTCCTTGGGCGCATTGGCGGCGCTGCGCTCGCGTTCGGTGCGGCGGGCCGCGGCTTCGGCCAGCGCGCGCTCGGCGGCGGGCGAGAGCAGACGCCGTTGCGGCATTTGCGTCT
>JASHSE010000613.1 GCA_030036975.1 Xanthobacteraceae bacterium
GCAGACGCGACCGCAAGATAAACTCATCAGCTTATACCGGCGGCCCACAGGCCTACAAAAAGTTTCGAACAAATCAGCGCTAATGCGACAACAGACGCCTTTTGGCGGGATGTCGCTTCCGCTCATTGCGGCCTTGTCGCGGCGACGGCCCCACCAGGTAGTACAGCGCCGCGAGACTGCCGCCCGCCACCACGGTCACGCCGGCGATGAAGAAGAAGACGCCCATACCGACCAACGTTGCGCCGCACGGCGCCGTTCCGGCCGCAACGGCGACAAATTGTGTCGCGGTTGCCGCCGCATATATTTGCAACGGAGCGCTCCGAGCGCGCCCGGCAACAGGCGCGGGCTAAGGGCGAGGATCGGATTCCAACCTTCGCTCGAACTGTGCAACCACCTGCGCGAGAGGCTCGGAAAACGGAATTTGCTGTGCATAATCGTAGTACGCACGCAGCCGCTCGGCGAGAACCTCGCGAATACTGCGGTGCGCCGCGCGGTCGAGCAAGGGCGTATCATCCGCTGTCACGGCACGTTCCTCCGCAGGGCCGGCGTGCCCGTCGAGCGCGCCAATGCGCGCATTGGGCGTCTCCTCGGTGCGATTCCTTACACGGCTAATGCTTGCGCCGCAGGAGCGTTCCCTCAACGATGCCAAACCATTATGGGAGTTGCGCGTGGCACAGCTCTCGTTTGGCGATGTGCAACACGGTGCCCGGATCGGGAAATATCAGTGAATGAAGATAAAATACACCGCGACCGGCTGGGTGCCTTCAAGCGACCCAGCCTATAGGATCACCATGCGTTTCACCCGATGCCAGTGAAGCGGGAACCGGCTGCCAGGGCGGGTCGGCGGCGAACGTATGGCAGCAATTTTTGCAAGCGCTCCATGTAATGTCGGTCGATCTCATCCTTGCTGACGCATCGCGCCGGGCCGACATGGTCTTGCGCTTCCGCATCGGCACAGAATTCGCTGCAATAAAAGCGACCGGCGCTGCCCTTCCACGCGGCCTTGGGATCGATCGTGCAATGACAATTCGAGCACTTCATAGTGACTCCTCCAACGACCCTAACGCCGAACGGGGTTTCCCGGTTCCGGCAACGCGCAGACGGCGGCACCTCATTCCATTGAGGTGAAGGCGGTGCGGCTGTACCCTTCCCGAAAAATAGGCAGACAAATGCACAACGCGATGATCGTCCGTAAAATTGGCGGAGGCCCAGATGGAGTGCCGGCCATGCTTTCCGACGACCTTATAGCGAGGCTGAGCCGCCTGGCCACGTTCTCGAACGATCCGGACGAAGTTGGGCCGCGCCTGCGGCGTCTCGTTCAAACGCCGTCCAACCGGTGGCGCCTGGATTGGATCGCCGAATTGTTTCCCGGAATCGCCGAAAGCGACAAGGCGGTGCTGCTCGCGTCGATCGAAGAGTGGCAGCCGCCGCTGCAGTATTTCGTTCCCGAGCGGCTTATCGCGCTGCGCAATCAATTGGCCAAGCTCTCAGCGGACGGCTTTATCGTGCCGCAGAGCGACGAGCACCAGGGCGAATTTATCCCTGCGCGCAATCAACGGCTGGCGTGGCTCACCGGCTTCACCGGCTCCGCAGGCATTGCCGTGATCGCCATGGACAAAGCGTGGCTGTTTGTCGACGGCCGCTATATCGAGCAGGCCAAGAGGCAAGTCGACGCTTCCTCCATCGAAGTACGACATTTTCAAAAACCTCCGACGTGGCAATTTCTCGCCGGCGCCCTCAATCCGGCAAGCCTGCTCGGCTACGATCCGACGCTGCACTCGGTGACCGACATCGAAATGGTGCAAAAGCAGCTGGCCAAGACGTGCATCGAACTGGTCGCGGTCGACGACAATCCCATCGATGCGCTCTGGAGCGACCGTCCCGCTGCCGCGTTTTCTCCGCTGGTCGCTTATCCAACGGCATTGAGCGGCCGATCCTTGCCCGAAAAGATCAACGACGCAGCAGCGGAGCTTCAGGCCAAGAAGATCGACGCAACGGTGCTCAATCAGCTCGATTCGATCGCCTGGCTCTATAACGTCCGCGGCGGCGATGTGGCCAATACGCCGGTCGCCGATTGCTTCGCCGTCGTCTACGCCAGCGGACGTTCCGATCTGTTCATCGAGGGCGAAAAGGTCACGCCGCAGGCGGGGCAACACCTCGCCAATCACGTGACCGTGCGCCGAATCGTGGAATTTGACGAGGTCCTGCGCGATATGGGCCAGCGTCATCTCACGGTCGGCATCGACCCATCGAGGGTAACCCACCGCATGCGGGAGCGGATTACGGCTGCAGGCGGCTCGGTTCAGCCGCTTGAAGATCCGACTTCGGCAAAACGCATCCGCAAGAACGATGTGGAAATCGTCAATCTGAAGGAGGCGATGGTCAGGGATGGCGCCTGCATGGCGCGTTTCCTGCGATGGCTGCAATCGAGACCGGCGGATGCGTTGCCCGACGAGCTGGAAATCGTCGCCGCGCTGGAGGAGTTTCGCGCTGCCGATCCGACGTATCGCGGACCGAGTTTTCCGTCGATTGTCGGAATCGGCGGCAACGGCGCCGTGGTTCACTACCATCCGACGGCGAAGACCAATCGGCGGCTCGAACCCGGCATCTTGGTGCTCATCGATAGCGGCGGCCAGTTCTTGACCGGCACCACGGACATTACGCGCACCCTGGTTCACAGCCAACCGAGCGCGATCCATCGGACGATCTATACGACCGTGTTGAAGAGCCACATTGCGCTTGCCTGCGCGCGCTTTCCGAAAGGAGCGGTGGGCGGCCAGCTCGATGGTATTGCGCGGGCCCCGCTGTGGCGCATCGGACTGAACTACGATCACGGCACCGGACACGGCATCGGAGCATTCCTCGGGGTCCACGAGGGCCCGGTGCGGATTGCACCCGGCGCGAACCTGCCGCTCGACACCGGCATGTTGATGTCTAACGAGCCGGGCGCCTACCTGACCGACAGGTTTGGAATTCGCCTCGAGAATAGCGTGCTGGTCGTGGATAGCGGAACAGACCATGCCGAGGAGGCCTATTTGGAATTCGAGACAGTGTCGCTCGCTCCGTTCGACCGCCAACTCATCGACGTCGACCTGCTGACAGCCGCTGAGCTGAAATGGCTCAACGCCTATCACGCGCGCGTTCGCGAACTGCTCATCGCACGGCTCGCAGGCGAAGACGCAGCGTGGCTGCATTGGGCAACAACGCCGTACTAACCCGTATCCGTCTGACGCCGGCAGCGCCAATTATGCGAGCGCAACAGCGCTCGATCGCCGGGCGCTATTTGCGCGCGCTTGATCGCGCGGGCCAGCTCACGGAATTAAAATGCTGATTCCGGTGGTTCGTCGCGCTTGCAGATCGTCATGCGCCCGTGCCGCCTCGGCCAAGGGATAGGTGCGGTCGACGCTGATTTTGACAATATCCGAGGCGACGGCATTGAACAGCGCATCGGCGCGGCGCAGCAATTCGCTGCGGTCCCGCGTGTGCGTGACGAAGGCGGGGCTGGTGACGTAAAGGGAATCGAGCCGGTTGAGTTCGAACACGTCGAAGGGCGCGATCGGTCCCGA
>JASHSE010000614.1 GCA_030036975.1 Xanthobacteraceae bacterium
TCAACAACTTGGTGGTCGGCATCGAATACGATCACTACGATCTCGGCTATGCGAACTTCACGGCGCCGGTCAGCAGCGGCCCCGCCTTTACGCCCGTCACCATTACCAATGCCAGCCGGTTGACGATCGACTCGGTCGTCGCCCGCCTGAGCTACAAGTTCAACTGGACGCCGGCTCCGATCGCGACGCGGTACTGATCCGCGCCGATCGGCGTTCCTGCCGCGAAGGTCCCGGCAAAAGCCGGGGGCTTTTCGTCGTTGGAGGTGGCCAAGATCGTGCTGCGCGTGAGGCTGCTTTCAAAAAATGCGAATTTTACGTAGCGTGGCTATAGGGTCACACCCGCCCTGGCAGACATGGGGTAAGATCGGCACAGATTTGGACTGCGCAATAGGGGGACGACATGAAGAAATCACTGCTCGGCCTTGTTGCTATCGGCGCGCTGATCGCTGGACCCGCCATGGCTGCGGACATGCCGCTCAAGGCACCGCCGGCTCCGGTCGCGCCGCCATTCAGCTGGACCGGATGGTACATCGGCGGCAACGTAGGCGGCTCGTGGGGGGACGTCCCGGAAGACTTCCTCATTCCGCCTACCGCCGGGGTCCCCCTTGGTCTCGCCGTCAGCAATACGGCTCATCCCGACAGCATCATCGGCGGCGCCCAGATCGGATACAATCAACAATTTAACAATATCGTGCTGGGCGTTGAGGCGGATTTCGACGGCCGCAATGGCACGAGCAGCTTCAGCTGTCCCGTGCTCTCGCCAACCGGTTGCGTCGCCGCTTCACCATCGGTCCTGGGCTTGCAAGACACACAGAATTGGCTCGGCACCGTTCGTGGACGGATCGGCGTAGCGTTCGATCACTTTCTGCTCTACGGAACAGGCGGCTTGGCGTACGGCAACGTGCAGCATTCGTTGATCGAGAATGAGGTCGGCGTTGCCACTCTGACCGTCAGCGACAACACGACCAGCGCCGGATGGGCTGCCGGCCTCGGCGCGGAGTGGGCCTTCAACGACCATTGGTCCATCGGGGTTGAATATCTGCACGTCGATCTTGGCAGAGACACGCTCAGCACGCCGAGCCCTTCGATCACGATCAACGGCGAAACTTTCAACGCCTCGAGCGCGACCTTCCACGACATGTCGGACATTGTGCGCGCCCGGCTGGACTACCGCTTCGACTGGGGCGGCCCGATCGCGACGCGATACTAAAAACCAGACTCGACGTTCCTCCTTTGGCAAGGCCTTGGCAAAAGCCGGGGCCTTTTGCTGGCTAGTCAAAAAATTACTTGCGGCGAGCGCGAATGATCCACAGCACGCCGCTCCACGCGACACAAACGACGAGTCCCACCCCGAGCGCGCCGCAGACGCCGAGCGGCGCCACCAGGTAATGGACGGCGAGAAAGCCGAGCCACAGTCCGTTCAGCGCGATCTGCGCGTGCGCGAACATGCTCGCCGAGGTGACGCCGCCGACACGCGGATGCAAAATGATGACCGAGCTCGCCATCACGATCGGAAACACCGCGAACACGCCGGAGAGGAACGAGCCGATGCTGGTGCTTGCCGTCGTCACGGTGGCGACGACGACCGCCGCGGTGAGCGCGCGCAGCGGAATATCGTAGGCCGTGCGCATGAATTTCGCCGGCGCGCCCGACGTGCGGTAGCGCCAGCTCAGCGGCACGGTCAGTCCGAACACGACGAGGTTGAGCAGCGTTGCGGTGAGCGGCGTCCAGGCGTTAAGGCGCAACGCGGCCGCGGCGACGAACCATACCGCCACGGCGACGCCGAGACTCAGGATGAGGCCGTGGCGCTGCGCCAACACCGTATAGATCAGCGCGAAGATCGAAACCGTCGCCGCTGCCGCGGCGCTGCCGACCGCGCTGGCGGCGATGAAATCCGGCGGGTGCTCGAAGGCGAGAATGATATAGGCGGCACCGGCTGCGGTCGGCAGCGCCGCGATGAGGGCGCCGATGAACGGACCCGAGCGTTCGACCACGACCGATATGGCGACCACGATGGTCGCCGTCAGCGCCATCTTGAGCGCGAGGTCGAGCAGAAAAGTAAGGGCTGGCGATGTCATCGCAGAAAAATCCGCGTCATTCCGGCCGAGCGAGCGAGCGAGAGCCGGAATCCATAACCACAGTCGAAGCAGCACTTCGCCGATCGTGGTTATGGATTCCGGGTTCGCCGCTGCGCGGCGCCCCGGAATGACACTATTTGCGTTTCAGGCTGATCTCGACCGGCGGACCGTTGCGGATGGTCTGATAGACCACGCAATAGCGCTCTGTGAGCTTGAGCAATTGGTCGAGTTTTTCGGCCGGTGCGTCGCTGTCGACGTCGAAGCGCAGGCGAATTTGGGCGAAGCCGACCGGCGCGCCTTTGGCGACGCCTAGCGTGCCGCGGAAATCGAGATCACCTTCGGCGGAAACGATGCCGGACCTGACCGGAATATCGAGCGCAGTCGCCACCACCTTCAAGGTGACGCCGGCGCAGGCGACCAAGGCTTCGAGCAGCATGTCGCCGGAGCAGAGTTCGAGGCCGGTGCCGCCGGTCGCGGGGTGCAGCCCGGCGACCGCCAGCGCGCGGCCGGTCTCGACCTTGCAGGCGATGTTGGCGTCGTCGAGCGTGCCCTTGGCCTTGAGCGTGATGAAGGCGGCGTTCGGCTCGCTTTTGTAGCGCTCCTTGATCGGCGCCTGCAGCGCGCGCAGTGCGGCGGAGTCCATCGCTTTCTCCTGAACTGTCATTGCCCGCGAAGGCGGGCAATCCAGTATACGGCGGCGGTGCGGGAGTCCATCGCGCTTGAGATTACTGGATCGTCCGCATGCGCGGACGATGACAGCGCGACTACCACCACAGCGCCGCGCCGGCGCTGGCTTTGGCCTCGCCGTCGGCGGGCGCGACGGCGCGGCTGAGCGAGCGGTCGAGCGCGGCGAGCACGCGGCGCTTGACGAAATCGAACGCCGCCGATTGGCGGTCGCGCGGCCGCGGCAGGTCGACGGCGATCTCGTCGAAGATGCGGCCCGGCCGCGGGCACATCACCATGACGCGGTCGGCGAGCACGATGGCCTCGTCGACGTCGTGGGTAACCAGGATCAAGGTCGGCTTGGCGTCCGCCCACAGATCGAGCAAATGATCCTGCAGGTCAGTGCGGGTAAACGCGTCGAGCGCCGAGAACGGCTCGTCGAGCAGCAGAACTTCGGGCCGCGGCACCAGTGCCCGCGCAATGGCGACGCGTTGCGCCTGGCCGCCGGACAGTTCGCGCGGCCACATTGCGGCCTTGTCGGCAAGGCCGACGCGCTTGAGCGTCGTGGCGACGCGCGCGGCCCGCTCCTGCTTCGGCCGGTCGCCGAGTCCGAAGCCGACATTGCCGGCGACCTTGAGCCAGGGCAAGAGCCGCGGCTCCTGAAAGATGATGCCGATCTTCTGGTGCGGTGCGCTGATGCGCTCGCCGTCGAGCAGCACCGTCCCCTCGCTCGCCGGATCGAGCCCGCTGATGGCGCGCAGCAGCGTCGATTTTCCGCAGCCCGAGCCGCCGATCACCGCGACGATCTCGCCGGGATCGACCTCGACCGACACGCCGCCCAGCGCATGCACGCCGTTCGGGTAGGTTTTGCTGACGCGGTCGAGGACAAGCATGTTCCGCTATTGTTTTCCGGATGCGGTGCAGCACGAAGTGGTGCACCGCTGATCCGGGACCTTTCCACGATCCGAGTTCTTTACGGTCCCGGGTCTGCAGCGCACCACTTCGTGCTGCGCTGCGCCCGGGATACATCAAACGTTTCTACTCCTGCCGGAAAACGTTTCTACTCCTGCCGGACCACGTCTTCCCAGCGCAGGAACGGCGCGGCGGCGAGCGCGATCAGCCAATCGGTCGCCTTGCCGACGACGGCAAAGGCGACGATCGCGGCCACGATTTCCGCCGGCTTGCCGAGTTCCTGGCCGTCCAACAACAGATAACCCAGGCCCTCCGATGCACCCAGAAGTTCCGCCGCCGCCACGAACATCCAGCCGAGACCCAGGCCGGAGCGCAAGGCAATCACGTAGGCGGGCAGCACCGCCGGCAACAGGATGCGACGTACCATCTGCACGTCGGATAGCCGGAAGGCGCGGCCCACTTCCACGAGCTTGCGGTCGACCGATTGGATGGCGCCCATGACCCCCAGATAAACCGGAAAGAACACGCCGACCGCAATCAAGGTTATCTTCGAGGCTTCAAAAATGCCGAGCCAGAGCACGAACAGCGGCACCCAGGCGATCGACGGAATGGCGCGCAACGCCTGCAGGCTGGGATCGAGCAATCGCCGGATGACCGGCGAATAACCGGCCGCGGCGCCGACGATCGTGGCGACGGCCACGCCGCAGCCGAAGCCGGCCGCTACGCGTCCCAGCGTCACCAGCGTGTTGCGCTGCAGATCGCCGCTGCGCGCAAGATCGACGAACTCTTGAAAGATCACCGACGGCGGCGGCGCCAGGCGACCGCTCGCCCAGCCCATGCGCACGACGAACTCCCAGACCACCGCGAGCGTGACCGGCAGCACCAGGCCGAGCGCCGGCCGCGCCAGGCGCGCCCATTTTTTGGCCGCAGTCCGCTCTGCCGGGACGGCGCCGCGCTGTTCGGCCGCGATAGTCATGGTCACCAGTGCCATGGCGCCTGCCACAAATGCAATGTGGCCCGTTGGCCACTCCGTGTGCGAACCAGACGGAGCCGTTCGACGGCCGTCAGACGTAACGGTTGTCGATCAGATCGTCGACCGCCTTATTGATGTCGACATCGGCCGGGATCACGCCGGCCTTCTGCAAAGCGATACCGGCTTGCAGGATCGAGTCGCGCTGCGGCGCGCCGATGTGACCGTTGGTGATGTCGGTGCGCTCGTTGAGCTGCTTCTCGACCACCGCCTTCGGCAGCTTGGTGGCGGCGATGAAGCTCGCCTCCATCTCGGCCGGATGCGCGAGACAATATTTGCGCGCCGTCTCGTAGACCGCGAGCACGCGCTGCACCAGGTCGAGATGGTCGCGCAGGAATTCGATCCGCGTCGATAGGATGCCGTAAGTGTTGGCATCGGCATTGCGGTAGAACAGGCGCGCGCCGTCCTCGATCTCGGCCTGCGCCATCATCGGATCGAGCCCGGCCCAGGCGTCGACGTCGCCGCGAATGAGCGCGATCTTGCCGTCGGGATGCTGCAGCAGCACCTCGTGAATGTCGCGCTCGGTCATGCCGACCGAAAGCAGCGCGCGCACCAGGAAAATGTGCGGATCGGTGCCGCGCGTCACCGCGACTCGCTTGCCCTTCAGATCGGTGATTTTGTAGATCGGGGCGTCCTTGCGCGTGACCAGAGCGGTCCATTCCGGCTTGGAATAGACGTAGATCGACTTGATCGGATTGCCGTTGATCTTGCTGACCAGCGCCGCGGCGCCGGCGCTCGAGCCGAAATCGATCGAGCCGGCGTTGAGGAATTCCAGCGCCTTGTTGGAGCCGAGCGTCTGCACCCAGCGGATGCCGATGCCGTCCTCGGCGAACTCCTTCTCCATCAGCCCGTGGTCCTTCAGATACATGGACACGGGATTGTAGGTCGCCCAATCGACGTTGATGGTGCTCGGCTTGCCAGCGGCGCGCGCCAAGCCAAGCGGCAACAGGCTGGCGCCGGCGGCGCCGATCACGACAGCACGACGTGACAGCATGACA
>JASHSE010000615.1 GCA_030036975.1 Xanthobacteraceae bacterium
TTGCCGGGCTTGACCCGGCAATCCATGCTGCGTTGAAGCCGCATGGATGCCCGGGTCAAGCCCGGGCATGACGAGAACGTGGTGCTATCTGAGCGAGATATGCTCTAAATCGCGGGCAACCCAGTCGGCGGCTTGCGCATGTGAGACGCCTGCTCGAACGCGTAGCCCAGACGCAGAAGCTTGTGCTCGGTCCAGGCACGGCCCGCGAAGGCGACGCCAAACGGATAGTCGGGCGTGTCCTTGCCGTCGATCCCCGAGATGAAGCCTCCAGGCACCAGGACGCTGGGATAGCCCGCCTTGGCGGCGATCGCGGCGCCCGTGCTGCCGGCGAACAGCACGGCGTCGAGCTTGTGCTGGTTCATGTAGGCGTCCATGCCGCGCGTCTTGGCGGCGAGCAGGTCCATGGAACGTGCCGATTTGTACTCGCGCTCGCTTAAATCGCCCTTGGTGACGTTGGCGGCGAGAAACAGGTCCTGGCCGAAGCGCAACGCCTTGCCGGCGTTCGCTTCGTTGAAGGCAACGATGTCGGCGATGGTCTTGATTTCGGTGTTGGTTGCCCAGTCCATCAGGTAGAGGTTGAGATCGCGCTTGAGTTCGTAGACCAAAACGATCGGCCGCGACGCCGGTTTGCCCTTGTCGCGGCTCAACGGATTGCGGTTGAGCACGGCCATGCTCGTGCCTGGTCCGCCAATCCAGCCGGCCGTCGGCATGTTGGCGCGCACGACGACGGCGCCCAGATCCTCCAGGACCTTGATCGCCTCGGCCATCACCTTGGCCCATGTGGGCGGCAGCTTGCCGTAGAAGCAATCGTTCAGCGGATCGGCGGGGTCGCTCGGCACACCAATGCGCGCGCCCTTCATCGCATCGGACGCGAGGCCGGCGGTGTAATCGGCCGGCCGGCGCTGCCGTCGGGTCGCCGGATCGAGCGGGTCCTTGGCTGCCAGCACGTTCAGGAGCATCGCCGCGTCGCGCACCGTACGCGTCATCGGCCCTGCGGTGTCCATACTGTGCGAGATCGGCAGGATGCCGGCGCGGCTGATCAGTCCGACGGTCGGCTTTACGGTGACGAGGCCATTCTGGCTGGCGGGGTTCAGCAGCGAGCCCGCGGTCTCGGTGCCGATCGAGGCTGCGCACAGACCGGCCGCCACCGCAACCGCCGAACCCGAGCTTGAGCCCCCCGGCGACACGACCGGGATGCCGTGATCGTCCATAAGCGTCGGCGCGTAGGGGTTCTTCACCTGACCGCCCAGCGACGAGTAGCCCGAGGGCATGTCGATCGCGAGCATGTTGGCGAACTCCGTCAGGTTCGCCTTGCCGAGGATCACCGCGCCGGCGTCCCGCAGCAGCGTGACCACGGTGGCGTCTTCCTTGGCACGCGCGCCCTCCAGCGCCAGCGAACCCGCCGTCGTCGGCTGTTTGTCGCCAGTAGCGATATTGTCCTTCACCAGAATCGGGATGCCGGCCAGCGGCCGTTTGACCGACGGCTTGGCGTCGTCGAGCTTGCCCGCGATCGTGAGCGCGTCGGGATTAAGCTCGCGCACCGCGTTGAGCATGGGCCCGTCGCGGTCGTAGGCCGCAATGCGCGCGAGATAGCCTTTGGTCAGCGCCGCCGCGGTGACCCGCCCACCCGCCAAAGCATCGATGACATCGCTCATCGGCGTGTTCTCGAGCTTCAGCATGGTCGGCGCCTTGACCATCTTCACCGCCGCTTCATGTGTCCCGCCGCTTCGCCGAGATACCAGCGTGCAATCTGTTCGCGGGTCGGCAACCACACGCCCGGCTTGGCTTTGACGTAGTCGATGAACTCGCGCAAGGCCGCGATGCGGGCGGCTGCGAGTTCACGATAGCGTCTCCGCAAGCGCCCGCGCCCGCCGTTCGGCGCGAGACAGCCGCCAAGCCGTGACATGGCGCATCAGATCGGGCGCGTCCAGAACGGCGATGAAGAGCAGAATGCCGCCGGTGACAAGGTCGTGCACATAGGGCGGCACGCCGATCGCGCTGAGTCCCGAGCGCAGCACGCACAGCGTCAAGATGCCGGCGGCTATTCCGGCCGGGCTCGAACACCTCGCCGAGGCGGTGGGTGATGCCCATCTGCGCCCTCGAAGATGTGGATTTGTCGCAATGCACAACGCGGGCATGGCGCCATGGGTCGCGATCCAAATGGCCTTTGGGATTGCAGCAGTGTGTCGTACGCTTTCGGCCAGTCGGGAAAATAGATATAGATAATGTGAAGCGCGCATTCGAGGCCGTTCGGGCGAATATGGGTTTGCGCGACTGGGAGGCGACGATGGCGGTATTGAAGAAAGCTCTGTTCATTCTTGTTCTCGGTGTGACGGCCGCTGCCGCGGCGGAGTTTCCGACCCGCAAAGCCGGGTTATGGATTCTCAGCATGAAGACCCCCGGTGGCCGCGCCGTTTCGATGCAGCAGTGCGTCGACGCCAAGACCGATGCAGCGCTGCAATCGATGGGCGGCGGCATGGCCCAGCGCGCGTGTTCCAAGCGCAGCATCCAGCGGTCGGGCGATACGACAACGATCGACTCGGTCTGCACCATCGCCGGACGAACCCGCACGACGCGCGCGGTCATCACCGGCAGTTTCGACAGCAACTATACGATGGTGATAACGAGCCAGAGCGACGGAACGCCGACGACAAGCACCACCATGACGGCGAAGTGGACCGGGCCATGCGCGGCAGGCCAGAGGCCGGGGGATGTGATCATGGCAAACGGCTTCAAGATGAACATTCTCGACATGCAAAACGGCATAGGTCGGCCCGGAGCGCCCATGCCGCCCAGCCGTTGATCGCGCCTGGAAGCCTCATAACAAAACAGCGCGCAGGCGGAAGCGAAATCCGGCGGCGGCGACACACGCCACGACGTCGAGCCCCGGGTTTCGCTGCGCTCAACCCGGGCTACAAGCTGCGGCAGGTAGCCCGTGAGGCGCGGTGCGCGTCAGCCATGTCGGCAGCGCGGGCAAGGGTTGCATGCGCCGGCTTCTTGGGCTCGCGGATTTATGCGGACGTCATGTGAGCGGTGCCCGGAGCGGCGTTCTCCAGGATCATCGGCACTCAGCTTTGCAATTCGCAGCGCATTGTCAGCGGCCTCGGCAGCAATTATCGGCGCTGCCGTTTCTCATAAACGGTGAGATAAAAACCGCATTAGCGGATTCTTCGCAACTCGCATTTCCATGAACAATCTTTAATTCCATGAACAATCTTTAATTTGTTCATTGCACGGTCTGCCCATACTTGCCGACTGTAACACCTCACGCAATCAAGGGCAGAAGAATGACCAACAAATCGAAACTCGCTTGTGTCGCGGCAATTGCAGTGGCGACCGTCGCATCACCGGTATTCGCTCAGACCGCCGCAATGGCGGGGCATCGGCATCACTACGTGCAGCGGCCGGTCTACAGTTCCCGAGCCGATCGGGGCTACCGAGCCAATGCATCCGTCGTGCCGCCCGCTGGTCCGGCCGTCAATCCGGTGGACGATCCGGCGCTGACCGGCGGCGGAAGCGCGGGCTACAATGTGTGTGCTGGACATCCACGTTGTTGATCGCGGTTGATATGCCGCGCGACGATCAAGCAAGTAGCAAGTAGCCCGGATTGAGCGAAGCGAAATCCGGGGACGGCGATATAGGTCAGCAGATACAAGCCACGATGTTGAGCCCCGGGTTTCGCTGCGCTCAACCCGGGCTACAAGCTAGCTGATGCAGCGACGGGTGCGGCTCCCAGCGCGCGTTCCCAGTGCGCGGTCAATTCACCGGCGACGTTCAGCGCGAAGCCCGGCCGTCGTGCCGGGCTTCGTCTTTTAAGAAAGCCGATGCGGGGAACGGGCCGGCGCCGCCGTGCGTTGTTCCCTTTTGCGGCACAAAAGTTTGTGAGCGAACGAATGGCGGCGGCGAGGTTTTTCCCTGTAGCAGGCATAACAGGGAGACTGAACCATGACAGCGAAGGAACTCATTGTCGGCTCGGCAATCGTGCTTGGCGCGGCCTTCTCGGCGGCCTTGGGCACATCGAGCGCTACCCTGGCTCAGGGGTATTACGGCTACCATCACCACTGGCACGGCCACCGCTACCGCGGCCTCTACAATGAGTACGGTGGGTACGGCGGGTATGCCGAACCCGACACGATGAGGGGCGGCCCCGGGCCGCGCGTCGGCGCCGGCAGCGGCATGGGCATCGGTGCCGAGCGATAATCGCGCATCTTCGGATGGAGAAATCCGAACAGGGCCGCATCGCAACAACGATGCGGCCCTGTTCATGAGCTATCACCCCCTCCCTTCCCTCCCCCACAGGGGGAGGGAAGGGTTAGGGTGGGGACACCGTCACACTTGCAGGACGATTTGGCACGCGAGACCTTGGGCGTGCCAGGGCTACACCTATACGAAGGCGTGGCCTCGCAGATGGGCGACGAGCTTTATCGCCCGCCGGCCGATCTGCGCGCGCCGGTTACCGCGTGAAGCGCGAGCGGCACGCTCTTTATTTCCTCATCCTGAGGCGCGAGCGAAGCGAGCCTCGAAGGATGAGGCCGAGGCGCTGGGGCCTG